>JBPCOQ010000134.1:0-9608 GCA_051000095.1 Bryobacteraceae bacterium
AGCGGTTCCTCTGATCTCATAGCGAGTATCGCACGATCGGAAACATTCTGCTAGTGTTTTGTTCTCACCTCTTTCGGCCCGCCCCTCGCCTCAGGTTCTCCGAAGTTCCTACCCGCTAATCAATTACTATCGGAGCATGGGCACTGGCCCGCGCTACGTCAAGTGGAACTCCTCTTCCGTCAGATACGACATCACCGACCTTGATGGGTGCTCGAAGCCCGCAAGGTAACACCGGAGCCGAGGGCAGCCCGTTGCGGTTGTGAAGCGCCCGGTTGGCCGCCCGCGAAAGGACGCTGTCCAGCCTCATGAGGAGGTGATGGCATGAACGGGCCCATTGTCGTTCAATTTGTCACTCTCTTCTCCCGAGTTCAGGAGTTCATTCGGGATTTCGGCGACGGGCTTCACTTGAAGCCCGCGACGCTTGCGTGCGATGACGCAGGCGGTATCACCTGGCGCGAGTTCCTAGCCCGAACAGTTCGCGCGTGATCTCCTCAAAATCCGACAGCCCTTTGTAGGTTTGCCGGATGTAGAGTATTCGCGCACGCTCGCCATATTGCGCCGCATGCCGTAGCGCTAGGAATGCCATAGCGTGCGACTTGGCGCCGCCACGTCCGCCGCCCAAGAAGACGTTTAGTGTTTCCGGTACAGCCATGATGCGCTGTTGGAACGCCGACAACTCCAGCGCCTCATCGCGGCTGTCTATCGGGACACGGTCGGTGCTATTCAAGGTCGTCGCCACGGTCCCTCCGCAGTTCCTCTTTGAGGGCCTTCTTTACCTTGCCGCCGGACACTAACCGCCGCGCCGCTTCGGGTGGAACCAGTTCTGCCGTCGTAGTGATGCTCTTGACGTAATCTTCCGGCGACAGCGCCGCAGGCAATTGGAAGTTGATCGAAACGCGGTTCTCAACGACCATGCCGCCGTTGTCTAGAGGTGGGCTCTTCAACGTCTCCAAAACGGTCCGGGGCCAGAACCGTTTTGCGAACCGTTTTGCATGACGGAACGGGCTGGACCGCTAATTATTATTACTAAGAAGTATTGTCTTTTTATTAGAGTTAGGGTGGCGCGCCCGGAGGGACTCGAACCCCCGGCCTATTGGTTCGAAGCCAATCGCTCTATCCGGCTGAGCTACGGGCGCGTTCCTGCTCCATTATACGCGCCAGCGTTTTGCCGGACGGCCTGTTCCGTCACCCAGTCCGTCCAGATCGCTTCTTTGCCGCTTGCGCTCAGCGGCGCTCCGTCCAGCACCGCGCTCACGAAATTCGCGATGCATGGCAAGTGCAGGTTTTCGTGCGGCGGCAGATGCTCGGTTCCACCTGGATATGTGAGCTCCGGGCCACTCAGAGGGCTCAGGTTCATCTCGCCAGCCGTACCGATAATGCGGCATTGGTCGCGGAACACTTGAGAGTGCCAGCGCACGTCTACGCTTCCGCGAACTCCGCCTTCGTACTCAATGAGCACCGTTGCATTATCCTCAACCGGCATAGAGTGAACTGCGTTCGATAGCTGAGCGGTCACTCGCACCGGCTTCCCAAACCAGAAGTTGAACACGTCGATTCGATGACTCGCGATATCGTACAGCGGTCCTCCGCCCGCCATGGCCGGGTCTAGCAACCACGTTCGCGCGCCGCCGGTCCCCGCCATTTCACTGTGGCAGTTCGCCTCGGCGAGCACCGGCTGGCCGATCGCGTTCTCCCGCAACAATTGCCGCGCCCGCTGGATCTTTGGATACAGCCGGCGATAGTAAGCGGCTCCGAAGATTTTGCCGGTTTCTTCAGCCGCGCTTTGCATCGCGCTCGCTTCCGCATAGTTCATCCCCAGCGGCTTTTCGCACAATACATGCTTGCCCGCCCTCAGCGCCTCGATCGTCTGCCGGGCATGTAGGAACACGGGCGTGGCGACGTAAACGGCGTCGATCGCGGGTTCCGCCAGCGCCGCGGATAAGTCGCTCCACACCTGCTCTGTGTACTGCCGGCCCTTTTCGAGGTCACGCGTCACGATCCCATACAACCGGCCGCGCGGCTCCGCACGAATGGCCGGAATCACTCTCCGGCTGGTAATGTCCCCGACCCCGAGCACCAGCCAATTGACAGCCATGCAACCCATCGTAAGCCTTGCTAATCTCCGTACATGAAGCTGCTGATCTTTTCGGACATTCACGGCGACAAGGCTGCTCTCGAGCGGCTGATGAAGCAGGAAGCGGATTACTACTTCGTTGCGGGCGATCTGGCGAATTGGGGGCGGGGTCTGGAGCAACTTGGCCCGGTGATGCAACCGCACGCCGGGCGGGTGTACGTGATTCCCGGCAATCATGAATCGGAAGAAGATATCGCGCGGTTTTGCGAACAGTTCGGCTTCCACAACTTCCACGGCCAGAGTATGCGGATCGGTGGCCACGCTGTCGCCGCGCTCGGTTATTCGAATCCGACACCCTTCAACACTCCGGGCGAATACAGTGAGCGGGAATTGGCGGACCGGTTATCGAAATTTGCCGAGCTCAAGCCGCTGGTCCTGATCTGTCATTGCCCGCCCAAATCGACCAAGCTCGATCGCGCGGGCGAAGGCCAGCAGTTCGGCAGTCAATCGGTACGGGATTTCATCGAGACCAATCAGCCAGACTACTTCTACTGCGGTCACATCCACGAGGCTGCGGGAGCAGCCGAGCAGATCGGCCGTACGCAAGGTTTCAACGTGGGCAAGCAAGGCCGCGTACTCGAGATCGCATAACGCGATAAACTAAGATTTCATGACCCTCGAAGAACTGGAAAGAGAGTACGTTTCGCTCCGCCAGCAGGCTGACGCTGTGCGGAGCTATCTTTGACCCACGCGGCAAGAGATCCCAACTAGAAAAGTTAGAGAAGCAGATCAACGATCCGGATTTCTGGAATCAGCCTGAGAAAAGCCAGAAGGTGATGCAGGACCGGAAGCGTCTGGAGGAGTCGCTCGCCGATGAATCGCAGGTCGCCGTGTTGACATCGGATCTGGACACGCTGTTTGAACTGGCGCGCGAGGGCGAAAACGTCACCGCCGACCTGGATCGCGAAATGCGCTCATTCTCCGAGCGGCTGGAAAAGCTGGAGGACAGCATGTTGCTGTCCGGCGAAAACGACTCCAAGAGCGCGATCATGACCATCCACCCGGGCGCCGGTGGAACCGAGAGCCAGGACTGGGCCGAGATGCTGCTCCGCATGTATCTGCGTTGGACGGAGCGCAACAACATGGGGACCGTGCTTACGGATCGCCTGGAAGGAGAAGGCGCGGGAATCAAGTCGGTGACGTTCGAGATCAATGGCGAGAATGCGTACGGGATGCTGCAGTCGGAGATCGGCGTGCACCGTCTGGTCCGGATTTCGCCTTTCGATGCGAATGCCCGCCGGCACACTTCGTTTGCCTCCGTGTTCGTGTATCCGCAGGTGGACGAGGACATCAATATCGACCTCAAGCCCGAAGACATCCGCATCGATGTTTTCAGGGCGAGCGGGGCCGGTGGACAGCACGTAAACCGCACGGAATCCGCGGTGCGCTTTACGCACATTCCGACGGGTATTGTGGTGCAGTGCCAGAACGAGCGGTCGCAGCACAAGAATCGCGCCACTGCGATGAAGCAACTGCGAGCGCGCCTGTATGAGCACGAGCTCGCCAAGAAGAAGGCCGAGGACCGCAAGCTCGAAGACGCGAAACTCGGCATCAATTTTGGCAGCCAGATCCGCAGTTACGTGCTTGCCCCCTACCGCATGATCAAGGATCATCGCACCAAACTCGCGGTCGGTGATGTGGACCGCGTACTCGATGGTGATTTGGGACCACTGATTCATGCATTTCTGGTGTGGCGGAAAACAGGGAAGACGGCGGGCGAGGGCGATCTGCCCGAGTAACGCCGGCGTCGCCATTGTGTCAGACCCTTTGATTCAGGAGGCCGCCCGTCTTCTACTCGACGGTGAACTGGTAGCTTTCCCCACCGAGACTGTGTATGGACTGGGCGCGAATGCCCTTGATCCCGAGGCGGTCGAACGGGTTTTTCTGGCGAAGGGCCGCCCGTTCACCAGCCCTCTGATTGTGCATGTAAGCTCGATCGCGATGGCGCGCAGCTTGGTCCGCGAGTGGCCCGAACGCGCTGAAAATCTGGCCCAGGCGTTCTGGCCGGGCGCATTGACGCTGGTGCTTCCGAAAAGTGCGCGAGTTCCGAGCCGGGTGACCGCGGGACTGGATACGGTTGGCATACGGATTCCCTCTCATCCGATTGCGCTCGCCCTGATCGAAGAAGCCGGCGTGCCGATCGCTGCCCCCAGTGCAAATCTCTTTTCGGGGCTTTCTCCGACCACCGCGCAGCACGTCAGGCAAAGCTTGGCCGGTGAAGTCGCGATGGTACTGGACGGCGGCCCAAGCGCGGTTGGCATCGAGTCCACCGTGGTTTCGTTGACCGGGCGGGACGCGTTATTGTTGAGGCCGGGAATGATCTCTCAAGCTGACCTGGAACACATCATAGGCGTGGTGCAAAGCGCGGCGCCGGAGACCGCGGGCGCGCATCCATCGCCAGGAATGCACCCCAAACATTACAGCCCGAAGACGCCTCTTGTGCTGGTTGAGAATGGCGCGCTGCCGCCGGAAGGGAAAGGGGCCTACCTCTGGATACGCGCCGCCGCGCCAGCCGAACACGCGGTCGAGATGCCGATCGATTCGACCGAGTATGCATCCAAGCTGTACGCCGTGCTGCATGAACTCGACACGCAGGGCTGGGACTGGATTGCCGTGGAGAGGCCTCCCGCTGGCGTGATCTGGGCGGGAGTCCGCGACCGCCTCGAGCGGGCGGCGAGCCGGTGACGGAACCTGTAAAGCGGGGTCTGGATTTACTCGCGGAAATCGAGAGCACCGAAGCGATTAGTCCGGCTCTATGGTGGCTGGGCCAGAGCGGGTTCATCATAAAGTTCCAGCAGATCGTGTTTTACATCGACCCCTGTCTGTCTGAATTGAGCGGCCGCACGCGCATGATCGAGCCGCCGTTAGCACCTGCGCAAGTCACTAATGCCGGCCTGGTCCTTTGCACGCACAAGCACCCGGCTCACATGGATCCGGGTTCGCTGCCGGCGATTCTGAAAGCGTCGCCGCGCGCGAAGATCGTGCTACCGAAAAGCGCCGCGGCGCATGCAAACGGAATCGGAATTCCTTACGAGCGAATGACCACCACCGATTCCGATCTGCGAGTGGAGTATTTCAATCGGGGCCAGTATGGACGCGTGTACTCGGTTCCGTCCGCGCACCCGGAGCTGGATTGGACCCCGATCGGCGGATATCCATGTCTCGGGTATCTGATCCGGTTCGGCGGGTGCACAATCTATCATTCCGGAGACTGCCGGACCTATGAAGGAATCGTTGACCGCTTGCGGCCCTACAATGTGACGGCCGCGCTGCTGCCGATCAATGGCAATGAGAATTTCGAGATTGCCGAAGCCGCGCAACTGGCCGAGGATATCGGCGCGCGCTGGCTGATTCCGATGCACTACGGCACCTTTGCCGGCCAGAAGGCCGACGTGAACCGCTTTGTGGACCATATGCTCGGTTTTCGACCATCGACCGGATTCAAGGTGTTCCAGCCGGGCGAGCAGTGGATCATTCCGATCTTTCTGTCGACACATTCCCGGTAGGTTAGAGTTGCGTTAGACTAGGCAGTCACATCCCTGGCGAGCAGCAACACTCTTGTGATCTCAAGGCAAGCGCCATCAGAAGTACCAAGCTGGGCACGTTCCGGGCCTCTCGCACTGCCGGGTTCGAATCCACCCTGGCGTGCTCGGATCGAGACATGCAACCTACTGAAACAACAAAGGCGCCTTTCGGAATAGTAGTGGCTCCCCCTCGTGATGCTTTTAGAACGCCTCCAGCCCAGTATGCAAGTGAAACTGCTCTTTGCCGATATCAAAGGGCTTGCATCATTTCCCAGTATTTCGGCCTAGTTTTTCGATTCTCCGGTAGAGGAGGGCGGATCTGATTATAGGTTTCACTGGGAAGGTGCGCCTGGAGCAAGCTCGCGTTACTCGGAAATTTGCACTTGCTGGCTCCGACGCCTGAGCCGAGCAGGGCGGCCTGTAGTAAATCCGGGCACCCTCGGCACAGCCGCGCCGTCCCGTGACAGCCGAGCGGTTCTCAAGAGCGGCGTATTTTGCAGCGGAAGTTGGATCGCCGAAGAGTCGGCGGCCAGCATGGGGATGCACTCGGAGATTCGCTGAGGACAGACGGCAAAAGGCGACCGTCTGTCCTACGGGTGTGCCGTTAGATTGTTTTTAAGTACGCCATGACGTCGTTCTTCTCTTGGTCCGACAGAGTATCCGAATAGGCAGGCATGCCGCCACCGCCCGCGTTGATTACAGCGCGGATGTTTTCGTCGGTCACTTTCTTGCCGTTCTTGAGCTTGTCGTGCTTGTACAGGCCCTTGAGCGATGGACCGATCTTCTTCTCGTCGGAATCCACGTTATGGCAGACGCTGCACTGCTCAAAGACGTCCTTGCCCTTGGCGGGGTCGCCCGGCTTGTCGGCGCTCATCAGAAGGGGCGATACGGCCAGCACCGCCGTGCACGAGAGAATCATCCAGTTCCGCATACGCCTAGTCTACAATTTTGCCATGCGGCCCGTCATCATCCTGTTTGCGAAGGCTCCGCTGCCCGGCCGCGTGAAAACCAGGCTGATCCCGCCGCTCTCCCCGTCTTCCGCCGCTCTGTTATACACCGCATTTGTGTCGGACATCATCGAGCGTTTGCAACCACTTCGCCGCCACATTGATATCGAGCTGCATACCGATGTCCCGACCGATGCATGGCCCACCCAGGCGCTCCAGCATGAAGGACATTTAGGATTAAAGATGCTTCAAGCCATGAGTTTGGAGCTTGCACTCGGGCGGCCGCAAGCCATGATTGTTGGTAGCGACGCGCCCACGCTGCCACTCGGGCATCTGGAACATCTGCTTCAATCGAGCGCGGAGGTAGCGCTCGGACCTGCCGAAGACGGCGGTTTTTATGCGATCGCCTGCCGCAAAGTGAGCGATCGAATGTTTGACGGCGTGGCGTGGTCGTCGGCGAATACACTGGAGCAAACCGTTTCCGCCGCGCTGGAAAGCGGGCTGACCGTCGAGCTCGGCGCGCCCTGGTGGGATGTCGATACCCCTGACGACCTGGCGCGGCTGATGGCTGCCGGCGATTTGCCGCGCCATACATCGCGGACCCTTGCGATGATAAAAGCAGATGACAATTAATCACGAACTCAAAGAGGGAGACGCCGCTCCCGATATTCACGTCGCGGACGACAAGGGCGAGCAATTCGACTTGAGCAAGCTCAGGTGCAAAAACGTCGTGCTGTACTTCTATCCCAAAGCCGATACGCCCGGTTGCACCAAGGAATCCTGGGAGTTCCGGGACACCACCACAAAATTCACCGCGCAAGATACGGTCATCGTTGGCGTATCACCGGACCAGTCGGCCGCGCAGTCGAAATTCAAAGCGAAGTTCGACCTACCATTCACACTACTCGCCGACACCGAACACGACGCCGCCGAAGCTTACGGAGTTTGGAAGGAGAAAAGCATGTACGGGAAGAAGTACATGGGGATCGAGCGCACCACGTTCCTGATCGGCAAGGATGGCCGTATCCGGAAGATCTTCACAAAGGTGAAGCCCGAGGGCCACGCGGAAGAGGTCTTTAACGCTTTAGAATCGTAGCACAGGCTTTCGAGCCTGTGTGGTTCTTCAGCCCACGTCAGCAAGTGCCACACAGCCAAGAATGGCTGTGCCACCCCATGTAGGCGCTATCATGGAGCTTCATGCGAATAGTTTCGAAGGCGCCCTGCCGCGTCGATCTGGCGGGCGGGACGCTCGATATCTGGCCGTTGTACCTGAATCATCCGGGGGCAGTGACCGTGAATTTTGCGGTGAACAGGTATACCACTTGCAGCATCCAGACCCGGGAAGATCCCGAGATTCGTCTGCGTTCGATCGACTTGAACACCGATGAGACATTCGGATCCCTGGCGGAGTTGCGCGCCACGCCGAAACCCAAACTGCCGCTGCTCGCGTATGTCCTGCGGTTCTTCGGCGCGCCGAACGGCCTGGCGATAGATACCGATTCCGAAGCGCCGGCCGGGGCCGGGATTTCGGGATCGTCGGCACTGATCATCGCCATTTCGAGCGCCCTCAACCGTCTGAACGCTAGCCGCTACGACCTTGAGAAGCTGCGAGAAATCGCGCAGAATATTGAAGCGCAGATCATCCGCGTTCCTACCGGCTCGCAGGATTTTTATCCGGCCATGTACGGCGGCGTGAGCGCTATCGAGCTTGGGCCAGCCGGTGTCCGGCGGACGGAAATTCCCGTGGATCTGGACGATTTCAATGAGCGAATCGTGCTCGCCTACACCGGGCTGCCCCGCAATTCCGGGATCAACAATTGGGAAGTGACCAAGGCCTACATCGACGGAGACAAGAAGGTCCACCGGAATTTCGACCGTATCGCCGAGATCGCCATAGCGATGCGCCGCGCTATGGAAAAGCAGAGTTGGACGGAGGTGGGCCGGCTGCTTCGCGAAGAGTGGGCCAACCGCAGAAAGAACGCGCCCGGTATCACAACTCCTCAAATCGATGAGCTGATTGAAACCACCCGCAAGGTGGGCGCGACGGGAGCCAAAGTGTGTGGAGCGGGTGGCGGTGGCTGCGTGTTTTTCCTGGTCGAAAGGGGCACGCGCGCCAAAGTCGGCGAGGCCATCGAGCGGGTCGGCGCGAAAGTTTTGCCGGTAAAGGTAGCGCCCAAGGGCGTCAAGATCGAAGTAACGCGAGACAGCTCCGGTTAAAAACAATTCACGCATCAAATGTATTGAAATCTCTTGACAAGAAAGCGTTCTGAGTTCAGAATCTTAACAAATAACCTTGTTACCTAGTCTGGGTCCTACAGCTTTTTAGATCCGCGCTCGATCTTTAACTGTAGGTGCTGGACAGGAGGTATAGATTGTCTGAATACGCCTTTCTGGATCCCGGTGTGTCTTACCCGCTTCCAGGCTCGTTTAACTACGAGGACTATATTGAAACCGAGCGTGAGCTTTGGGCGTTGTTTCCCGAGACGGATGGGAAACGTGTGAACTTCATCCAGGTGGGATTGACGGCGCAGATCTTTGCCGAAGTTGCGGATGATCTGTCGGAGCTCGGTCCTGACCAGACCTACGTTCTGATGCCTTGCCCGGACCTGACGATGCGTCCTCTGCGCATGAAGGCGTGCCGCCGCCTAACACTCAGCGAGTATCGCATGGGTCATCTGACGGCTGTCAAGCTGATCGGTCGCATGAGCCCGGCCTCCGTGATTATGCGGGATATAGGCCACAAGATCCTCGGCCCAGAGGTGATCGAGGAAGTGGTGGCGCGCCTCCAGGGCGATAACCGGCGCTGAGTAGAGCAGGCGGTTTCGCCTGCCAGTGGCACAGCGTGGCTTTGCCGCAAACTGTGGGGCAGGCGGTCGGGCTTTGCCGCCTGCCGGGCGACCCGGTGTTTGGGTCGCCTGCAACCGCGGCTGGACGTAGACAGCAAGACTCTCTGCGCTACAGTGGCGAAATCGTCGCGCCGCGCAAAGAAACGAAGATTTAGTA
>JBPCOQ010000138.1:0-20995 GCA_051000095.1 Bryobacteraceae bacterium
GGTATCAACCGTTTCTCCGGCTTCGCATCCAACCTGCCCACAGATGCAAAGCCGGAGAAATGCTCCTTCCCCATCGAATCCGCTGTCTTTTACGCCAACGGATGATTTACAAAAAGCCAAAGTCCAGGCGCAGGCCTTCAGCCTGCGTTTCAGAGGGCGGGCTGAAGCCCACCCCACTCACAAGTTTCTAGAGCATGCAGCGCGTCAAGCTCCGGCCGCCTGCGTTTGCGATGCCTGTAGAGCCTGGTCCAGATCCCACAGGATGTCGTCCAAATCCTCCAGCCCCACCGAGAGTCGCACCAGATCCGGAGTCACTCCCGCCGCTTCCTGGTCTTTGGCGCTCAACTGTTGATGCGTCGTCGAAGCCGGATGGATCACCAGGCTGCGTGAATCTCCCACGTTCGCTAAATGCGAAAACATTTTGAGGCTGTTAATAAACTTGCGTCCTGCCTCGTAACCGCCCTGGATGCCGAATGAGAACACCGCGCCAGCGCCCTTGGGCGTGTATCGCTTCGCCGTTTCGTAGTAGGGGCTGGAGGGCAGCGACGGGTACTTCACCCAAGGAACCAGCGGATGCTTCTCCAGGTGCTGCGCAACCGCAAGCGTGTTCGATAGATGCAGGTCCATGCGTATCCCCAGCGTCTCGATACCTTGCAAAAACAGGAAAGAGTTGAAGGGGCTCAGGCAAGGCCCGAGATCGCGCAGTCCTTCGACACGAGCGCGGATAATGAACGCCAGATTGCCAAAGGTCTCGTGGAATTTCATGCCGTGGTAGGCGCGCGAAGGCTCCGTTAGTTGCGGAAACCTGCCGTTGGCCCAGTCAAACTTGCCGGCGTCCACAATGATTCCGCCGATGCTGTTACCGTGGCCGCCCATAAATTTGGTGAGCGAATGCACTACGATGTCGGCGCCGTAATCGATCGGACGGCAAACATACGGTGTCGCAAATGTATTATCAATCACCAGAGGAATGCCATGCTGGTGGGCAATTTTGGAGACCGCTTCAATATCCAGCACGTTTCCGCGCGGGTTGCTGATCGTCTCGCCGTACAGGCACTTAGTCTTGGGCGTGATCGCTTTACGGAAATTTTCAGGATCGTCAGGCTCGACAAACTTAACATCATAGCCGAGCTTGCGGAAACTAACTTCGAACTGCGTATATGTGCCGCCATAGAGAGTGCTAGCGGCGACCATCTCGTCGCCTGATTCAAGCAAGCTGCTGATCGTGATAAATTGCGAGGCTTGTCCGCTCGCCATTGCCAGTGCCGCCGCTCCGTTTTCAAGCGAAGCCACCCGTTCTTCCAACACCGCCGTCGTCGGATTCATGATTCGCGTGTAGATGTTCCCGAACTTCTGCAGCCCGAACAGCGCCGCCGCATCATCGGTATCGTCGAACACGAATGAAGTGGTCTGATAAATTGGCACCGCGCGCGCTTTGGTGGTTGGATCGGGTTGATAACCGGCGTGCAGAGCGCGCGTGTTGAATCCGAATGCTCGTTCTTCCTTTTCGTTGGCCATGCAGAAATTTTCCCACACTGGCAAACTGAGAGGGTGACTTGCGCCTGTTTTCGACCGTTCTTGCTGGCCTTGCTGAGCGCGACTGTACTGCCTGCCGAAAAGTCCGTAGCGAACCCGAACTGGAATCGCCCCGTGGAACCGTATCGCGTGATCGCGAACATCTACTACGTCGGGACTAATGCACTGGCATCTTTTCTGATCACGACGCCTGCCGGACATTTTCTGATCAACAGCGGCTTCGAAGAGAGCGTGCCGCTGATTCAGGCGAATGTCGAAAAGCTCGGATTCAAGTTTACCGATATCAGGTACCTGCTGAACAGCCAGGCGCACGACGATCACGTGGCCGGCAACTTTATGATTAAGGAGCTGACCACTGCCAAGGTGCTGGTAATGGATGGCGACCAGCAGGTCGTCGAGAACGGCGGCAAAGGCGATTTCGACTACTCAACGGAGTGGAAGCCGTGCAAAGTGGACCGGGTCTTGCATGATGGCGAAACCGTGCCGCTTGGCGGAACTACTCTTACCGCGCGAAAAACTCCCGGCCATACCCGGGGCTGCACTACTTGGACAACAGCCGTTTTGCAGAATGGGCAAAAGCTGAACGTTGTCATCGTAGGCGGGACTGGCGTGAACACGGGATACAAGTTGGTGGACAACGCGAAGTACCCGAACATCGCCAGCGATTACGCGCATACCTTCGAGGTGCTGCGATTCCTGCCGTGTGATGTCTTCCTGGGCGCGCACCCGTCTTACTATGATGGAACTGCCAAAGCACAGCGACTGAAAGCGGGGGCAGCGCCGAATCCGTTTATCGACCCGGCGGGGTACACGCGGTACGTGGATGACGAGGAAAAGCGTTTTCGGGATGAGCTGGCGCGGCAACAGCGCGTGCTAGGGAAATAGGCAGATGCGCGTGTCCCCCTGCCCGGCAGCTGAAGCAAGGACAGGATTGAAAACGTCAGGGTCTTGGTCAAAGTGCAACACACTCTCGAAAAACCTTCCGTGCTGCGAGGAGAGTGGAGCAGGCCGTTGGCCTGCCGAGCAGGCGAAGCCGCCTACTCCACTCACTGCTTTTCATCGCCTTTGGTGGACGACCCGCGCCCATAAAAACAGGCAAGAATGCCCAATGCCACTTACTTAAGCGGAACCCTAACATTTCAATAACTTACGTCTTTGCAAAAATGTGGAGCAGGTCTCCGACCGGCTCGCGTTTGAGTGGCGAATCCCTGAAACACCGCCTTCGGCGAGCAGGTCGGGGACCTGCTCCACGCTGGCAAACCGAACGTAAGCCGCTGATAAATCGGGCCTTACCGCAAAATAAGTGGCATTGGGCAAGAATGCCTGTGCCACGCGGTGGGTTTTCGAAGGTACTTAAGGGGCACGAATGAACAGCTATTTTGATGACAGTACGGACGAAGCGAACCTTGCGCGAATACTTCAGTGATCCCGGCCGGTAATCAGGTCCGTTACCGCGTACATGGCGCGTTGGTACGGCGATTCGGGGAACTCGCCTATGATTGCCCGCGCTTTTTCCGTGAACGATTCCGCGCGCTCCCGGGCGCGCTCAATCCCATGGCGGCGCTCGATCATCGCCAGTATTTTCGAGAACGGCGCATCGTCGTAGCTGCCGTCTTTGAGGACGCGAGCCACCAACTGCCGCTCATCCGCCGTCGCTTGCTCGAGCGCGTAGATTACCGGAAGAGTGACTTTGCCCTCGCGAAGATCGTTGCCAACGGGTTTCCCCAGCACTGTCTCGCGCGAAGTAAAATCGAGCACATCGTCGACGAGCTGGAACGCGATTCCGAGGTTCCATGCGAATTCATCGAGCTGGGCCTCGGTCCGCTCGCCGGCGCCGCCCATCATCGCTCCCATGCGCGCGCAAGCTGAGAACAGGCTGGCGGTCTTGCGGTCCACCAGCTCCATGTAATCGGCTTCCGAAATATCGATTCGTCCAAGCCGCTCGAGCTGAATCAACTCGCCTTCTACCATCGTCTGCGTCAGGCCGATCAACACATCGAGAACCCGGAAGTTCCGCTCGCGCAGCGCGATCTGAAAGGCTTGCATATACAGCCAATCGCCGGCCAGAACGCAGGTGTGATTGCCCCAGATTGCGTTGGTGGAAGGCCGGCCGCGACGAGTCTCGGCAATATCGATGACGTCGTCGTGAACGAGCGTGGCGGCGTGAATCATCTCAACCACAGCGGCCATGCGAATGGAGCTATCGTTGACGTCGCCCACCAACCGCGACGCCAACAACACGAGAATCGGCCGCAGCCGTTTGCCTCCGCCGGCATGTAGATAGCGGCCGATGGTGGTAACGGCCTCGACGCTCGCGATCGATTCCAGGTCGATCTCGCGCTCCACGCGCTCCAGATCCTTCTGGACCAGATCCAGAATCTCGTGCCCGCTTAGCGTCTGTCCCGGCCTGCCAATCTCCATGAGAAGCCTTCAGTTTAACCTAACCACTCAAGGAGACGTCTGCGTTATGCGCTGGGAGTGAGTTCTTCGGCACACCCGGCATGTCCGCAGTTGCACGACAATTCCGTCGTCTTGGCTGCGTCATGGCAGTAGGTACCGCAGTACTTGCTGTCTTTGGCCGCCATGCAATTGCAGGCGGGATGGGCGCATTTCTTGTTATCGGACATAGTTTTGCTCGACCTCTCTCTCACTATAGGGCAAGTTGTTTCGCGGCGTTGCTAGTGGACCGTCTGTTGCGCGTCCGAGGCTTCTTTTGCCTGCTTTTCCTTGCTTTCCTTGGTGACCTTGACAGGGCTAATGATCACGTGCGCGTTTCTGCCCTCGAGCTTGGGCTGACCCTCCACCGCTCCATGGGTCGAGAGGTCTTCAGCGAAGCGCAGCAGCAGTTTCTTCCCAAGGTCGGTGTGCGCGATCTCGCGCCCGCGGAACTGAACGACGGCCTTTACGCGATTCCCTTCTTTCAAAAACCGAATGGCATGGTTCTTTTTGAAATCGTAATCATGGTCATCCGTGTTCGGCCGGAACTTCAGTTCTTTGACCTGGATCACGTGCTGCTTGCGCTTGGCTTCGTGCTGCTTCTTTTTGTTCTCGTACTGCCATTGCCCGAAGTCCATCGCTTTGGCAACGGGCGGTTCGGCTGTAGGGGCAATCAGAATGAGATCGAGGCCCATATCCTGCGCTTTGCGCACAGCGGCATGAGTCGGTAGAATCTCGACCGATCCGTCCGGGAAGACGGCTCGAACTTCACGAGCTCGAATGGCTTCATTCACGTTTTCTCGAATCCTCGGCCGACGGGGCGGGAAACTCCGGGGGCTCATCAAAGGGCGGTACTCAGAAAACTACGGCTGATCATGCTGGGAAACTCCTGCGGCAAATAAGTAGGTGCCAATATAAACGATCTTATCAGATCTATTGAGTCGTAATGAACAGGGTCTGATTTGTGCTGACGCCCCCGACATCGACGTTCAATGGCTGGTCACCGGGGCTCAGCGTGGGGACTTTGATATCGAATTGATACAAGCCCAGGAAACCGGGAGCGAGCCCGTAATAGACCAGGGCCGCCGGGGTCTGGCCGAAACGGAAGTTCGGTGTGGCCGCGAGATTGTTTTGTTGGGTTGTGACTACGCCGGCTGGATTGGAAGGCGTGACTGGGCCGAAGCCGATTCCGTAGATAACGATGATATCCCCCGCCTTGGCCGGACGGAATTTCACGCCGCTGATCAAGTTGGTTTTTCCCACGAAGGTCACGCCGTCTGTGAAAAGGCCTGCCGCGTATTGCTTGCCGCCGACGTTAAACGATGACGGCGCGAGCAAGGCCGGCGCGATGGCGGCCTTCTGTATCGTAACGGCATTGCTATTTCCAGCATCATTGGTGACCACTACGCGAACCGGTCCAGCTGCGGAGTCATCCGGCGCCTGCACATTCACCTGCCCGGAGCTGACGAAATCGACGTACGCGGGTTTGTCGTTCACGGTCACCTTGATTTTGTTGAGAGTGGTGGGTGCATTCGATCCGTCAAAATCCGGTATCTGCCAGCCGCGGCTCACCGATGCCAGATTCGAGCCGTAAATCTCCAGCCACGTTCCTGAAGCCGCAGAGGCCTTCGCGTTGAATCCAGCAGCCACCTGGACGGCGGAAACGGTTGGCCTTGACGCGCCGGAAGTGCTGGAGGTGAGAGTGTAATGGGCAGTGTAAACATGACCTTTATCCGGTATCTCGGTCTGTGTGTTGGAATTTGCGGCGATGTAGATGAATACATCGCCCACGTCGGTCGAAGGCGGGGTCCAGGCAACTTGCCATGTCCCGGTATTGCTCGGCGTGCTGTGCTCTACGAATTGAACCACATTGGGTTTACATGCGTTGTCGCAGATCACGATCTCACTGGGTCCGGCCGCAAAGGTTCCCGCGGGAGTATTGGCAGGCTCACTCCCCAGCCGGGCCGTCATCTGAAACCCGAAATACTTCTCGGCAGAATCCGTCACTTTTACGGTCAGCATCTGTGGTTGACCTGGCGTGTAGGTCAACCCGTCCGGAAACTGAACCTCGACATTGCCGCCCCCCCCGTTGATTGGAGGCCCACCGACATGGCACGTAGCGCTCGTGCATGTCAGAGGATCATCGCCGGGCGCTCCGGTATGCCTCGGGTCAGGCCCCGCCTTGTGCGCATAGACGAAAGCGGCGGTCAAAAGGATGAAAGCGCAGCCCGCCGCGAAGTATTTATGTATCGGTTTCATGTGCGATCTACTTCCCTAAACACGCCAGACCCTTTTTAGCTGTGGTGCTTAAGGGAAGTTCATCTAATTTTTCTTTCGTCAAAAACAGAAAACCTTCTGGGGCGGTGTGAATGGAGGCCGCCAGAACTTCGAAATGATAGCTGGTGTTCACAATAGAGTGACGGAATTGCCCCAACTTTCTCTCAACCCGCGCTCCGCATAGCTGGCCGGGTTCAGGCAATTCCCAAAATCCCGCCAGCCGGCGGCTCGCGGCAGGTCGTCGCCACAAAAGAACTTTGCTTTGGTTGGCTTTCGTCACGATCAGCAACTGTTTCGTAACTATGTTTGCGGCTGCGCGTTTGCTCTTGATCGGAAATTCCTCCTGCCGCCCGGTCTTGCGAGCCTCGCAGTGGACGGACACAGGGCACAGGAGGCATTGCGGTTGCCTGGGGAGGCACACCGTCGCGCCCAATTCCATCATGGCCTGATTGTGCTCGCCAGGCCGTTTGGGATCGAGCAGGTCCACGGCCGCCTGCTGCAACCTGAGACGAGTGGCCGCCGAGCCGACGTCCCCGGGCTCAGCGATTAGACGGCTCAGCACTCGAATCACGTTGCCGTCAAGCGCGGCACGCGGGCTTCCGAACGCGATACTTGAAACCGCGGCTGCCGTGTAGTCGCCGATCCCCGGCAGGTCCCGGATTTCGTCGTACTCACGGGGGAACCCGCCCCGATTCACGATCTGCCGGGCGGCGGCTTGCAGCTTTCGCGCGCGATGATAGTAGCCCAAGCCGGCCCAGGCGGCAAGCAAGGGCTGTTCTTCCGCGGATGCCAACACCTCGACCGTTGGGAACCGGTTGAGAAACCGCTCATAGTAAGGGATTACGGCGTTGACCCGAGTTTGCTGCAGCATGATCTCGGAGATCCAGACCCGATACGGATCTCGATCACGGCGCCATGGTAGATTGCGCTTGTGACGCGCGTACCACCGCAGTAAACTGCGCCGGAACTGGGCTGGATTCGAGATCACAAAAAGCAACTGTGCGAGACGACCTTGTTGTTTCTATTGTAACGTGCCGGTCTTTCCACGACCCTTCTCGGCCGCGCCAGTACAGGAACGCAGACTGCAGGGTTGCGAACGCGGCAATCAGCGGGAGGCCTGAGGACCCCTGAGCGGGCCGACAGGCGAAACCGCCTGTTCCACTCAGCCTGTGACAACGTAGATCAAGTCTGCGGGATTCTTCGGCATCAGCCGCGGCGCGGGGCTTAGAATCAGGCTTGCTTTTTCAAAGCCATCTTCTTCTCGAGAGCCGCAATTAGCCGCGCATGGACCGCTTCGGGAATCACCTGCGGAGCCATCCCCTTGTATACCTGAATCGTCTTTTTGGTGGTGTCGCAGACGACCCAGCAGTTCGGACATTGCGTTATATGGGCCTCGAGCTGACGGCGCAGTTCGACATCCGCGGTTTCGTCGAGAAAATCGTTGAGCTCCTGCAGGAACTCCTTACATGTAAGCAAAAACGTCGTCCCCTTTTCGCTTGAATTGCCGAGTCAGCCTCTCACGGAGCTGCAGTCGCGCACGCAAAAGCCGACTCTTCACGGCTGGAACGGAAATATTCAGCGCCTGCGCTGTTTCTTCCGTGCTCAATTCTTCGATGTCTCGAAGCACAAAAACGGTTCGGAAGACTGGGCGCAGAGTCTGTACTGCCTCGTCCAGTATCTGACCCAGTTCCTCGCGGGAATACTTCTGCTCGGGATTCTCATCCCAAACGGCGATTTCCCGGGTCATGGTGTCTTCGCCGGTATCGACCGGCTCATCCAGCGGCACGGTGCGGTCGCTCTTCCGCTTCCGCAGCTTCATCAGGGACTCATTTACCGCGATCCGGACAATCCAGGTATAGAACTTGGATTGGCCCTGGAAATCGGCCAGGTGGCCGTAAGCTTTTAGAAAGGTTTCCTGCAGGACGTCTTCCGCATCCTCATCGTTTTGAGTGATGTGCTTGGCAAGCCGGAAGATCTTTCGCTCATAGCGGGTGACCAGTTCGTTGAAGGCGGCCGCATCTCCCTCTCGAGCTTTCGCGACAAGCTGCGCCTCGTCGAAAACACCCACCTCTGTCATAGCAGGCATGTCAAAACCATCCTAGCATCCGGTCTATGTTGCACTGCCCCGTGGGGCAGGTGATCTAGTCACCTGCCACGCGCCGTAGGCGCGGAATCACTCCGAAAAAGGCGACCGTTTTAAGTGCAACACACTCTCGAAAACCTCCCGTAGTGCGAGGTAGAGTCGAGCAGGCCGTTGGCCTGCCGAGCAGGCGAAACCGCCTACTCCACTCACTGCTTTTCATCGCCTTTGGTGGGCGATCCCGCGCCCATAAACACAGGCAAGAATGCCTGTGCCCAGCAGGCAAGAATGCCTGTGCCACAACTACAAGCTGGAATCGCCGTCAAACAGGGAGGGCTGCCAGGCCGCCGCGGCTGCTAATTGCTGTTCCTTTGCTTTGTAATAAAACAGCCACGATGGTAGCTCCCTTCGGTGTGGCGCCGCCACTCCTTGCAGGCAACAGCCGACGTCTTCCAGCATGTGGATCCGCTCTTTTCTGCACGTGCTTAAAATGCACGCAAGCATGGACGCCAAGGTTGCGGGATTATCGTCGAGCGATTGGTAATCCACCAGCCTGACGCGTTTGAGCCCGTATTCCTCTTTGTCTTTACGGTAGAAGATTGCGTATGCGATCAGGCGATCCCGATTGGAAGCAGTTAGGATGTAGAGCTGCCTGCTTTGTAGCGGATAGCGAAAATGCCAATCCAGCACTTCGCGCGTGCGAACGCCGATGAGTATATCGAACTTCTTCTCGCGGAGCTCGCTCCAAAACACGTCGAACCGTTCGTCGAAGCCCTGCTCAACGCTCACCCGTACCTCAGGGCGGATGCCGCAGTGGGTCAAGCAATCTTTCATGAGCAATGACGCCGCCAGAGGGTACGTGAGCAAAGGCGTCGATTTCCTTGCCGCCAGAGCGCTTTTTGCGAACCCGGCATAGTTCGTGATCCAGAATGCGGACCGATCCCAACTGCCCTTTGGTACCCGCGGTGAGTCGAAGCTCTTGTAAGCCTCCATCGCGTGCTGGTTCACCGTCGTATTCAGGAATAGATCGACATTTGGCTGATTAAAATACTCATCCAGCAGCAATATCGCATAACCGCGGTACTCCGCTTCCGTGACCCAACACCGGCCCGTGGCGGTGATGAGTGTCTGCCCTTTGAACTCATAACGCAGCGGGATATTACAAATGGCGCCGACCAGTTCCCCTTTGTTATTCTCGAGCACCCAACCGATCGGCCAACCCGGGCGGCTACGGTACTCCGGATTGTTCACCCAAAGGTGTAGCCACTCGTCCGGCGTTCTTGCTTTCAATCCATACTTCTGGCCCAACGCCGTTATGGGCGCATAGTCGTCGAAGGACGCTTCGCGAACCTTCACCGTGGCCGAATGTGGCACGCTATCGAAAACCAACACAGACTGGAAAGTCTGTGCTACGGCGGCCAAACGTAACTGGCAGCGAGATCAGGCCACGCAAACCGAGGTTCTCTCGCCAAACCAGCGGCTGAGGAATCAGCCGCAGATTCGGCAAGCGGCGCAGCAGAGTCTCAAACGCGATTTGTCCCTCGATTCGCGCCAGCGCGGCGCCGAAGCAGAAGTGGGCGGCCCAACCGAATGCCAGGTGCCGTTTTTCGTTGCGGCCCACATCCAGGCGGTCCGGATCGGGAAACTGCTCGGGATCGCGATTGCCCGCGGCCATTACGGCAATCACCGCTTGCCCTTTGCGAATCTCGCGGCCAGACATCACGATATCCGCGGGAGCGATTCGCGCCGTGTGCTGGCTGGGGCTCTCGTAGCGCAACAACTCTTCAACGGCGGAGGGGATCAGCGATGGATCGTCCAGCAGTCTCCCAAGCTGGTCCGGATTGCGAAGCAGAGTGAGCAATCCATTGCCAATCAGGTTCGTGGTAGTTTCCTGGCCGCCCACCATGGTCACGATGCAGTTGGCTACGACTTCTTCGTCGCTGAGCCGTTCGCCATCCACCTCCGCTGTCATCAGCGAGTGGATTAAACCCGGCCGCGGATGCTCGCGTAGCTCGCCCATCCGGGCCATGAAGTATGCTGTCATATCCTCGACGCTTCGCAGCACCTGCGGAATACGATCCGGGTTGTGCTGGAAGTTGCCGAGCATTTCCGCGAAATCGGCCGACCACGCCTTCAACTGATCGCGATCGCTTACCGGCACGCCCAACATTTCGGCGGTTACAATCGCCGGGAGTGGATACGCCAGATCGGCGATTGCATCCATGCGGCCGGCCGGCTCAACGGCATCGATCAACTTCTCGACGATCTCCTGAATGTGCGATCGCAGCACCGCTACTCGCGCGGGTGAAAACGCTGTTGACGCCAGCGTCCGTAGCCGGCTATGCGCAGGCGCGTCCATGAACAGCATCTGCTTCACCATCACTTGCGCGATCGGGTTCATCGCCGATAGCCCCATTGCGGTTAACTGCCGCGGGGTAGGCGTGCGGTCCGCCGAAAAATAATGCAGAACGTGCACGATGTCCCGGTAGCGCGTCACCACCCAGGCGCACAAGTACGGGTCCCAGTGCACTGGATCCTCGGTTCGCAGCCGCCGATAAAGCGGATACGGATTCGCCAGGACCTCGGGATCGAGCAGTTGATAGAGGCTCAGCAGCTCCGGCGCGATAGCCGTCACTTGGCCACACCCGCGAGGCGTCCGGGCTGTTTCGCGTCAATCTCGGCAGCAAGCGCGCCAGCGAGCGCCGCGACGGTGGGCGCTTCGAAAAGATTGCGCAGCGATAGATTCACTCCGAAGACCTCTCGGATGCGGGCGATCAACTGCGCGCCTAACAGCGAATGTCCGCCGAGCAGAAAGAAATTATCTTCCCGGCCCACCTGCTGCAAGCCCAACAGATTCGCCACCATCACGCCAACACGCATTTCGGCCAGCGCGCCTTCATCCGCGGATGCGCTTGCGCGTGGTTCCGGCAAAGCGGCACGATCCACCTTGCCGTTGAGAGTCAATGGAAAGCTGTCCAGCCAAACAAAATCCGCGGGTAGCATGTATTCTGGTAGTCCCGTTCGCAGGAAATCTCTCAGCGCGCTATCGCTAGGCGAAGCAGACTTGTCCCTCAAAACGTAGGCGACTAGGCGCTTTTCTCCCAGTGAATCCGCCCACGCGGTCACAAAAGCCGACCGCACCGCCGGATGCCGGGTCAGGAGCGCAGTGATCTCTTCCGGCTCGATACGGTAACCACGAATTTTGATCTGATTGTCGCGTCTCCCCAGGAACGAGATTTGGCCGTCGTCCAGATATCGCGCCAGGTCTCCCGTTCTGTAGAGCTTCGCGCCGGGTAATGTACCGAAAGGATCGTCGATAAAGCTCTCCGAGGTAATCTCCGGGTGATTGAGATATCCGCGTGCCACGCCAGCACCGCCGATAACCACCTCGCCGCTCTCCCCGTTCTTCACAGGTTGCTGGTTTTCGTCCAGGATGTAAGCCCGGACATTGGTGATAGGCCGGCCGATCGGCGGCAGTTGATTTGCATCGCCTCCCGGCGGGACGATACCCGACGTTGAGACCACCGTGCACTCTGTCGGCCCATAGTTGTTGACCAGCGCGAATGGCAGGTCTGCGGGAGGATACCGTCTAAGCGTATCACCGCCGGTCAACAAAAGCCGCAGCACGGTATCGGCTGGCCATTTCAGTCCGATCAGATGCTCTGCCCCGGGCGTCGCCACGAAACTGACGCTGATGCGATGGTTGATCAACCAATCGCGCAAGAGCTCCGGTTCTCTGCGGGAATTTTCATCCGCGAAGTGCACCGATGCCCCGGCCGCTAAATAGGGCCAGATCTCCCAAACCGCTGCATCGAACCCAAGACTCGCGACTTGGCTGGCGCGGTCTTGCGCTGTAATTTCAAATTGCCGCAGATGCCAGGACACCAGGTTCGACAGGTTGGCATGAGTGATCATCACGCCCTTCGGCTGGCCAGTCGAGCCCGACGTGTACAGAATGTATGCGAGATCGTCCGGCTGAATCTCAACGCCGAGCGACTGCGTCCTGCCAAAGTGATCTATCACCACCTTCGTCCAGGAACCGCCAGGCAGCCGCGTCAAACAAGCCTCTTCCGTGACCACCACCTGCACCTGCGCCTCACTCAACATAAAAGCCAGCCGGTCAGCCGGATAACTGGCGTCCAAGGGAAGATAGGCTGCGCCAGCCTTAAGAATTCCGAGAGAGCCCACCACCGCTTTAGGCGAGCGGCTCATTAGTAGCCCGACCGGCGCCTCCCGCTGCACGCCCATCGCATTCAAACGATGGGCGAGTTGATTGGCCCGCCTTTCGAGGTCCTGATAGGTCAGTCTTTCCGTGCCGTCTGACAACGCTTCCGCCTGTGGAGCGGCCAGGGCTTGAGCGGACACGAGTCGCGGAATACTACTTGAACAGCTCATCACCGCTGGCTAACCTCCTGCCGTGAAGTACAGAATGCGCGAACTTGAGACAACGGTAGTTTCGCAAACGGATATGAATAGGGCAAGACACTGCCGTACGATGTTACGTACTGGGCAGTACCAGCGCGGTAGTACTGACGGTGCTGCGGCTGATCCGTTACAGAACACTCCGTTTGAGATAATTTTGGGGTGCCGGATCTACCAGTCATTGATGTCTATCGTATCTATTGGCCGGATTGGCTTCAGTCGGTATCCGGTTTTATGGATCTTTTGGATCCTTGGGAAAGAGCAAGAGCAGCCGGGTTCCACTTTGACAAGGATAGAAGTCGATTTGTGATCTGCCATGGGTGGTTACGACGAATCTTGGGTGAACGTGAGAAAGCGCGCCCGGAAAGCTTGGAACTTCTCCTCGGCGGGCATGGCAAACCGTTTGCAGCGGGTCATTGGCAGTTCAATCTCAGTTATGGCGGACACTGGGTTGTGATTGCCACCGCGGAGCAGATGCCGATCGGCGTGGACCTCGAACCATTTCGACTCCTTCCAGACGCCTTATCCATGGCTCGCAACTATTTCACGTCCGATGAGAATAGCCTCATTGAAAGGACTTGCGAGCCCACGCGATCGAGACATTTCTTAACGCTTTGGACACGCAAGGAGGCGTACCTGAAGGCGACCGGGCTAGGATTAACGGCACCCCTCAACCAAATCACGATGGGTCTGAAGAACTCATGTGTCTACGACGGCACGAATCAACGGTGGCGATTGGTGAACCTTCCCGGTCTCAAATCGCATGCTGCCGCCCTGTGCGCGCCCGGCCGCTGGGTGTGGCGTCACCATCCTTTGCCTCAATTGTGAGACACGCTACCATACGTACGTGATTCGGTGGTTATTCCTCCTGGTGCTTCCAGTCCTGCTCTGGGCGGACGACCATTGGGTATCCATCCGCTCAGGCCCATTTGAAGTTCTCGGCAACAACGGCGATCGCGCTGCCCGAGACCAGATGGAACAGCTCGAGCAGTTCCGCCAAGGTCTCGGCGTGGTGCTCGGAAAGCAGGATCTCCACCTGATTTGGCCTTTGCGGGTTTTCGTCATGAAGAACTCGAAGCAGCCTGTCCTGCTGGCGGACCTGCCGCTGGCGCGGGATGCCTATATTAGCGTCAACCCGGATCGCAAGGCACTCGCGCGATTACTGATCGATCAGAATACGCAACGGCTTCCGATTGAGATTGAGAACGGAATCATCGAACTGTTCTCGACTCTCGAAGTCAACGGGACGCGCATAACGCTCGGCGCGCCGGTTCCCTCCGCGGAGCGAACTCGCGATTGGGCGCGCATGCATCTGCTCACCGTCAATCCGGCGTACAGTGGACGCGCCCGCGTGATGATCTCGAATCTCGAGCAAGGCTCCGAGCTCGATTCAGCGTACAAGAACGCATTCGAGAAGACTAAGGGGCAGATTGAAAAGCAGGTGGACGATTACGTCGCGGCTGGCGTGTTTGGTACGACCACTCTGTCGGGCCGGGCTCTGAGTCGCACGCGAGATTTGCACGTCCGGCAAGTGGAGCCCGATGCCGCGAAGTTGGCGCTGGCGGACGTTCTGCTGGCCGGCGGTTCGGAGGGAGCGGCCGCTGCTTACAATGCGCTGCACGGCTCCGCCGCGGCGGAAGGACTTGCGCTGATTGCCCTGAAAAATCATAAAAAACAGGAAGCACGTCAATTGTTTGAGAGCGCAATCACATCCGGCGGTGCGAGCGCGCGATCCTATCTGGAAGCGGGTGTACTGGAACCCGATGACGCGAAGGCGAATTCCTATTTGCAGAAAGCCGCCGAGCTGAACCCGCTGTGGTCCGAGCCTCCGTACCGGCTCGCGCAGCGCGAGACCCAACTGGACCGCAAGGCCATTCTGCTTGCCAAAGCCGCCGGCCTTGAGCCGCGCAACATCGAATACTGGCAAACCTTGGCGCAAACCTATACCGCCGCGAATCGATTTAAGGACGCGCAAAAGGCGTGGGGCGGCGCTGAGCGTGCGGCAGCTACAGTTCAGGAGCGGGAACACATCCGTGCATTGCGGCTGCAAGTGCAGGGCGAGCGGGCCGATTTCGAAGCGGCTGAGCGAAAGCGCGTCGCCGAAGAACAAGCGCGAGATCTGGAGCGTGTCAAGAACGCGAGCATGGCGGATATCCACGCCGCTGAAGATGCGGCTCGCAAGAAGCTGAATCCCGATGGGGCAGCGCCCCCGAAGCCGGAGATCTGGTGGAGCGAAGAGCATCCTGACGCAACCGTCGCGGGCACGATGCAGCGCGTCGATTGCATTGGTAAACGGGTCAAGCTGGTGATCCACGAAGAAGACGGAAGCACGGTGCAATTGCTGGTGCGCGATCCCGGCAAAATCTCCCTGGTGAACGGAGGGGAGAAAGCTCTGGCCTGCGGGCCGCAGAAGACGGTAAGGAACGTGAGCGTCGGCTACAATCGCAAGATCGACAAAAGGCTGGGGACCACCGGTGAGGTCGTCAGTATCGAATTCCGTTGACTGCTCTTAAGAACAAGCTAAAGCATGTTCTACTGGGGCTTGCCGGGAAAGATCCTGAGGCGATCGTCGTAACTTTTTCGACCGGCGCGCCGGAGCTGGTCGCGCAAGTATTTGCCGGGATTCAGCAGCTTGTCCCCGAGCGCCGGCATTTCCTGGTGGAACCGGGCGCGACCTACGCCGATCTGAGGCGGCGATTTCGCGGATATCGCATTGGGCTCGCGCCAGTGCTATTTACGGACGACTCGCGATTTCGCAACCTGCGGCGGGCCGCGTTCCTGCTGGCTCCCACCAAGATCCTCGCTTACAATCACCGGCTGGAGCGCCACCATCTGCGGCTTCGGACCTGGATCGCGTCGCTCCTGTTTCTGCGCGGAGTTCCACTAGATCGCATTTTTCTGCGTCCGAGCTGGCTGATGCCCTGGAAGAAGGACCGGTCCATTTATCCGGCTGAATATCTGGATCTCGCCGGCCGTGAGTTCGTCGCCGGGCGTCGGCGCGTTGCCGTCGTCACTCCGTACTTCCCGTATCCGCTTTCACACGGCGGCGCGGTCCGCATCTTTCATCTGATCCGGGAGATGGCCCGCGAGTTCGATGTGGTCCTGTTCGCGTTTCACGATCGGGAGACGGCGCCGGATTTTGCGCCCGTGCTGGAGCACTGCTCACGGGTGGTCCTGGTAGGGAAGACGCGCTATCGCGAACCCCGCTGGGCAAGTCTGTCGCCCCCTGAGGTCCGGGAATTTCAGTCCCCTACGATGCGGCGGCTGCTTGATCGGCTGCGGAAGGAGCTGCGCTTGGATGTCGTGCAGGTGGAGTACACAACTTTGGCTCCTTACCCGGGCGGCATCCTCGTGGCGCATGACGTTACGTTTGAACTGTACCGGCAGATTTACCAGCGAGAGCGGACAGCCGGCAACTGGTGGAATTACTGGCGCTGGCGCCGCTTTGAGCAACACTGGATGCAGAAGTATGCACGGGTTGCCGTGATGTCGCACGAAGATCGCCAGCTACTCGGTTTGCCAAATACGGAGGTGGTGCCAAACGGGGTCGATCTGGCGCGTTTTGTGCCTGAGATCAAGCGCCCGGGCGCGCGGCTGCTGTTTGTCGGATCGTTCCGGCATTTCCCCAACGTGGCGGCCTATAAGTTTTTTATAGAGCAAGTCTGGCCAACTCTCAACAGCGTGACCTTGACCGTGGTAGCGGGTCCAGACCCGCTGCTCTACTGGCGCGAACACACCGGAATTCCAAAAATTCCCGTCGACGAGCGCATTCAACTCCTAGAATTCGTAAGCGACGTCCGGCCCCTATACATAGAAGCCAATCTCGTAATCGTTCCCACTCTTGTCTCCGCAGGCACCAACCTGAAAGTCATCGAGGCGCTTGCCATGGAGCGCGCCGTCGTTTCGACAACTTCCGGTTGCGCGGGCTTGGGCCTGCGGCACGGCGTGGATGTTTGGATCGCGAATTCGCCACTCGAGTTTTCAGAAGGCATTCTGCAACTGCTGGCGGACCATGCTCTCCGGCGGAGTATCGCGGCTGCGGGACGAGAACATGCCAAGCGGCACTATGACTGGAGCCAGATCGGGTTTCGCCAGCGCTGGCTGTTGCGGAGTTTGATGGCCAGTAACATTGAGCTGCGTCCGGCGGAGCCGTCCGATGTGGACCAGATCTGGGCGATTCAAGCCACTGCGCCCGAGGCTTCACAGTGGCATCGTGACGATTACCTGGGTTTCGATTGCCAGGTCGCGCTGGTAGACGGCCGAATTGCGGCCTTTCTGGTTTCGCGCGAGCTGGCGGATCGGGAGCGCGAGATTCTGAATATCGCAGTTCATCCCGAATTCCGGCGGCTTGGTCTCGCTAAGAAATTGATCCGTTCTGAAATCGAGCGGTATCCCGGTGATCATTTTCTCGAAGTGCGGGAATCCAATATACCGGCCAAACTGCTGTACCAGAAGCTTGGCTTTCAGCAAGTGGGCGTGCGGCCCCAGTACTACGAGAACCCAACCGAACCGGGGATTGTCATGAGGTTTCTTTCATGATATCGTCACATTGATGGAGAATACCCAAGCAGATTTGAAGGCGCACCTGATGGCCACCAATGAGGAGTTTAGAAAGTTGGCGGCCGAACACTCCCAGTATCATGAGCAACTGGAGGGTTTGGAGGCGAAAGCTCTTTTGACCGACCAGGAGCAGGTGGAGGAACACCGGCTGAAGAAGCTGAAGCTCCATTTGAAAGACCAGATGAATGTAATGATGAGCCGCTACAAGGCGCAGCACGTCGCGTAACACAGACACGCATCGTGCGCAAGCGCATTCCTGTCTGTGTCGCACTTAGACGCAGAATCGTTGTGTGACATTCAGAGATGCACAGCCTTGTGCTCGGTAAGCTCTTTCCGTAGCCGATCGCGCTTTTCTCGGGCGCTCACAAGCGCATCGCCAGAAGCCGCCGTTTGGCTGGCGCCAGAGGCCGGGCTGGCTCCAGGGGCCGGGCTGGCGCCAGCAGCCCGATTCCGTTGGCTTAAGAGCTCGTCATACTCGAGAGTCGCGGCCTCGGCGGCGTCTTCGAGTTTGGCGCATTCGCTGCAGTATGCCATTTGAGTTTTTCTTCCGGCTATATTATCTCGCGTTACAATGCTTCTCAATGCCGCTTGCCCGCTGTTTGCTGTGTGCCGCGATAGCGGCCGTCGCTTTCCCGCAATCAGTCGACCCTAATCTGTTCGGCGGCTTGCGATGGCGCTCCATTGGACCGTTCCGCGGAGGCCGGGTCTTGCCTGCCGTCGGGATTCCAGGAGACCGCAACACTTACTACTTCGGGGCGGTGGGAGGCGGCGTCTGGAAAACCACCAACGCTGGTGAGACGTGGTCGCCCACCTTCGATGGGCAATCCATCGCCTCCATAGGAGACCTCGCCATCGCGCCTTCGGATCCGAACATCCTCTATGCGGGAACCGGTGAAGCTGACCTGCGCTCCGACATCACATTCGGTGACGGAGTGTACAAGTCTACGGATGCCGGGAAAACGTGGACACATCTCGGATTGAGGGACAGCCGGCATATCGGCCGCGTTGTGGTCGATCCGCGCGATGCGAACGTGGTGTTCGTCGCCGCGTTGGGGCACGCCTACGGTCCTAACCCGGAAAGGGGCGTGTTCAAGAGCAAAGATGGGGGGCAGACCTGGCAGAAGGTGCTGTATAAAGGTCCGGATGTGGGGGCCATCGACCTGGCGTTTGAACCCGGTAATCCCAACGTAGTTTACGCAGCTCTGTACAACGTTCGCCGTCCTGCTTGGAGCACTTACGCGCCGTTGGAAGGGCAAGGAAACGGGCTGTACAAGTCCGTGGATGGCGGATCGACCTGGAAACAACTGACGGGCGTGGGCTGGCCCGCCGGTCCGGTGGGCCGCATCGGCTTGGCCGTTGCGCCAAGCGATTCCCGGCGCGTCTATGCATCCATTGACAGCAAGCCAGGCGGCCTGTTTCGCTCCGACGATGCTGGCGCGACCTGGGCTCGCGTGGGAACGGATTCGCGGATCATCGGCCGAGCCTGGTACTTCAGCGGCATCACCGTTGATCCCGGGAATGCCGACGTTGTTTACGTGGCAAACGTGTCGATCTATCGATCAAGCGACGGCGGCAAGACGTTCACCGCTATCAAAGGCGCTCCAGGGGGTGACGATTACCACACTGTGTGGATCGATCCGAACGACCCGGCGCGCATGGTCTTCGGTAGCGATCAAGGAGCCGGTATCAGCGTGGATCGCGGCCAGACCTGGACGACCTGGTACAACCAGCCCACGGGCCAGATGTATCACGTCGCGACCGACAATCAATTTCCGTATCGCGTGTATGGCGCCCAGCAGGATAGCGGTACGGTGGCGATCGCGAGCCGTAGTGATTATGGCGAGATCACATTTCGCGATTGGTCCCCGGTCGGCGCGGGCGAGAGCGGTTCCATCGCACCCGATCCCTCCGATCCGGACATCGTTTACGGCGGCAGTACCGGGGGCGAGCTGTTTCGTTTCTCCAGGCGCACCGGACAATCGCAAGACATCTCGCCCATCGCCATGAGAACGTTCGGCGGCGACATCTCGCGGCACAAGTACCGCTTCTCCTGGACGTCGCCCCTCGCGTTCTCGCCTCAGGATTCGCATGTCCTATATTTCGGATCGCAGTACCTGCTCAAGAGCGTCAACCAGGGCACAAGCTGGCAGGAAGCGAGTCCGGATCTTACGGGAGCGACGCGTGGAGTGATCTACACTATTGCACCCTCGCCGCTGAAGGCCGGACAGATTTGGGTGGGCACGGATACCGGTCTGATTCATCTGACGCGTGACGGTGGCAAGACTTGGACCAACGTCACTCCGCCGGGCTTGGTGGAGTGGAGCAAGATCGGGATCATCGACGCTTCCCGGCTGGATGCGGGTACAGCGTATGCCGCCATTGATCGCCACCGGCTGGATGATTTCGCGCCATACATCTTCCGCACGCATGACTATGGAAAGACATGGACCAAGATTACGGAGGGCATCCGCGAGCCCGCTTTTGTCAATGTAGTCCGGGCAGATCCGCGGACCAAAGGATTGCTGTTTGCCGGGACGGAGCTCGGCGCGTATGTTTCGTTAGACGATGGAGGCCATTGGCGGAGCCTGCAGCGGAATCTGCCGGTGTGCTCGATCCGCGACCTGGACATTCACGGCGATGACCTGGTGGCGGCAACTCACGGCCGGGCGTTCTGGATTCTCGACGACATCACGCCCTTGCGGCAGATGATGGCGGAAACGGGGACGGCAGGCATTCGCCTGTTCAAGCCCGCTGTTGCGATCCGGATCAGAAGCAACGTCAGCAACGACACCCCGCTGCCGCCCGAGATACCTGCCGGCGAGAATCCTCCGGATGGCGCAGTGATCTACTACGATTTGAAGCCGGCGGCGGGCGATGTCTCTCTCGAAATCCACGACAGCGGCGGAAAGCTGGTGCGTAAGTTCTCAAGCAGCGATCCGGCGCCGCAGGCGGACCGCGAGGCACCGTTTCCGGACTACTGGCTTGGCTCGCACCAATCGTTGCCGAGCGAGGCAGGCATGCATCGCTGGGTGTGGGACTTACGCTATCCGAGTCCGGCGGGGGTGGAGCGCGGGTATTCCATCGCGGCGGTTCCCGGAGCCGCGCGAACTCTGCCGCGTGGTCCGTTGGTGCTGCCAGGCGTGTTTGAGGTTCGCCTTATGATTGCCGGTCAAACGTATCGCCAGCCGCTCACCGTGAAGATGGACCCGCGCGTCAAAACGCCGCCTGCGGATCTTGCGAAGCAGTTTAATCTGGGGATGAAGATCTGGCAAGCGCTGGCGGACAGCAGCCGCGCCGGACGCCTAAATACCGGTCTGGCATCGCTAGCCGCCGTAGTAGACAGTGCAGATCGCGCCCCGACCGCGCAAGCTGAAGCCGCCTACGCGCAAGCGAGACGTGAACTCGATAAAATACTAAAGTAGTGGAACATGCGTTAGCGGAGCGACGGGGGCCGTCTACAAGTATCGGAAACTGAGTGGAGTGGGCGTTTCGCCCGCCTTCGGGCATCACTTTGCCCCTGGGCAGGCAAATTGCCTACCCCACTCAGAATCAACCACCTAGCCCGCATTTCTCACGAGCACTTTACCGGAGGCTTAAAATCCCGGGAACAATGAAAATTTTCGGTGGGTTGGACGGCAATCCCGTATGAGATCCGGAATCTTGACATTCCGAGCCCCTTGGCGA
>JBPCOQ010000235.1:0-45817 GCA_051000095.1 Bryobacteraceae bacterium
GGGAGCGGGAAGAGGCGCAACAGTCGAGGCGCATCGTTTGCACGTACCCGTACACCGACGAAACCGGCGCGATCCTGTATGAGGTTGTCCGCTTCGAGCCGAAGGACTTCAGGCCACGCTATCAGGACACATACGGAAACTGGATCTGGAAAAAACATCCGCGCCAAGTGCTCTACCACTTGCCGGAAGTTCTCGAAGCATCGATTGTTTTTGTGGTCGAAGGTGAAAAAGACGTTGAGACGCTTCGATCCCATGGATTTGTTGCAACCACCAACGCGGGCGGCGCATCAGCGCCATGGCTACCGCAGTTCACGAAGGCTCTCGCCGGATGTGAAGTCATCCTGATTCCCGATGCCGATCAACCCGGCCGCCAGCGCGTCGTAACCATCGCCCGTGTCCTGCTTGGCAAGGTCGCGCGGCTCGTGATCCTCAAATTGGAAGACGGCAAAGATGTAACGGATTGGTTCAGTTGCGGCCACAGCGAAGCAGAACTAATTGAGCAGCTCGACGGCGAGGGGGTTGCCCAATGAAGCTCGAAATCGTGGCAGAACCGCAATTGGCCGCTTTCGCTCTCAATCACGTAGCCAAGGCCGAACGGCCAAAAACCAGCAGCGAAGAATATCGACCGAAGGTAATGAGCGTAGCGGACATACTGGCGCTTGATATCCCTGAGTCCAAAATGCTGATTGAGGGCTTTTTAGCGGGCAAGGGAGCATGTTTGGTTGTGGGAGCGCCGAAGAGTGGCAAAACATTGCTGGCTGTCCAGGTGGCCCTTGCTGTTGCTGGTGGAAGCCCATTGTTTGATTACTACCGAGTGTTGGAGCAGGGCCCCACGATGTTAGTCGAGCAGGATGATCCTGACGGCGCGGAGAGCGTCAGCACGATCCTAAAGCGCTCACGTGTTCCTACCGGGAATCTGCCGTTCTATCTGACACCGCGGTTGCCGTTCACGTTCGGGCCGGAATTTCTGGAATGGCTTGAAGGACAGATCCGAATCCGTTCCCTTCGACTGGTTGCACTCGACAGCTACACAGCGTTACGGGCCGCCAGAAGCGCTAAAGGCGACATTGTGAAAACCGAGCAGACGGAGTTGACGCTTTTGGATGAAGTTGCAAAGCGCACGAACTCAACTTTGCTGATAGTCCATCACGGCTCGAAGGGTGCGGCCGGTATGGATTGGACCGACCAAGCGGCGGGCACGTTCGCCATGAGCGCGGCGACCGAGGCCCAAATACATATCTCCCGGTTCAAGGATCTCGACAGCAATTCTCCAGAGCGGTTGGTTCGCATCCGGGGCCGCCACCAGAAAGGAGCCGAAATGGTTCTGCGGTTTCGGGAAGAGAGTCTGGACTATGAGCATGTACTTGAAGGCGGCGCGGCACCGGACTATCCGGTATTGATCCAACTCCGAACTATATTCGGAACTCAAGCGTTCGGACCGAAGGAATTATCCCATTCGTCGGGAGTAAGTCGCGCCACTGCCAGCCGGCAGATAGATCGCCTGTACCGAGCCAACGCGCTATCAAGGCGTGGATATGGGGAGTATGTAGTTGTATGAAAAAGTTAGCGTAATTCAAATCAAAGGAGAAACTCAATGAGCACGGATAACCAGGGACTCGGCGTTGTTCGAACGGTGCATCCCGGTAATCAATTTTTGGTCCCATCGGGCGTCAACGAAAAGCAAGTCGCGCGCGATACCACCATCCAGATCACAGCGGAAGAAAAGGCCACCCTCGATGCTTTGGAGTTGGAAATAACCCGCACTTCCGCGGCGTTTAAGGCAAGCCAACTGGCATGGAGTCGGTATCTCCATGGCGTGTTGGTCACTCACGGAGCACCAACCGCCGCTGACGGGCACCAGAATTCAAACGGAGAATATCTATGGGGAGCCGAAACTCGCGGCACGGATGACCCAGAAGTCTGCCTGCTCGATGTTGATCTAGGGCCGCCGTTTTGACGCGGTGAGACACTTCGCTGGTTGGAACACTTGGGACAGTTGAGAGAGTTGATACACATGATACTCGTGAGACACTTCATTCGCATCCAGTGTATGGGTCTCAATATTATCAATGATATAAGTCTCTCAACACTATCAACTCTATCAACTCTATCAAGAACCCCAGGTGTATCAGAAGTCTCAACAGGCTCATTTGTAAGAGTTAACTACGGTTAATATGCAATCTAAACTACAAAACAATACTTTTCGATGGACCGACAAACGCGAGCGAGCGGCCGTTCTGGTGGCTGCTGACGAACTGAAAGATGAACAGATCGCGAGGGAGGTAGGCATCACCCGCGACAGCTTGGCCCGTTGGAAACGAGATCCAGAGTTTCAGGAACGGCTGAGAGAGATCACCGCCGCTTTTCGGGAGGCCGTTTTGTCGAGCGGCATAGCGAAAATAGAAAATCGGACCAAAGCCAGGCATAATCGATGGATAGCTATGTTGAAACTGATCGTCGCACGCGCTGCCGACCCCTCTATGCAGCAGGTGCCGGGTGGTGAAACAGGACTCTTGGTGCGCCAGGTCAAGAGTATTGGTTTCGGCCGGGACTCCCAGATCGTAGAAGAGTATGTCACGGATACCGGGTTGCTGCGGGCGTTGGAAACTATCGAAATCGCGGCTGCTCAGGACTTGGGGCAGTTTGCTGAGAAGCACGAGTTCAGCGGGCCCGACGGTGGACCAATCCCGATCATGGCGTTAGACTTAATTATCAACGCGGCAGAGAGGGCGGAGTTGTCGGCGGCGATTGAGACTAAGGCTGAACCTTTGGCCTTGAACTCAAGCGGCAAGGAACCCGTTTAGAATCAGTGTCGAGTATTACTCTACGGAATTTTACTTGACTACACGCATGAACACGCTCATACTTGATCCATGGTCAAGGCTTTTGCATACCTTCGAGTCTCGGGAAAAGGGCAAGTTAAAGGCGACGGATTTCCACGCCAGCTTGCTGCGATCAAGGCGTACGCGGGCGCGAACGGAGTCACCATCCTGCAGGTGTTCCGGGAAGAGGGAGTCTGTGGTGCTCGAGAGTCGTTGGACCGCCCGGCGTTCACTGCAATGATGGCAGCCCTGTACAGCAATGGAACCAAGATGGTGCTAATCGAACGGCTGGACCGCCTCGCGCGGGACCTGATGGTGCAGGAGGCCACGATAGCCGATCTCCACAAGCACGGCTTCACGCTTGTGTCTGTTGTCGAACCAGATCTCATGGCGACCGATCCTCAACGCGTGTTCTTCCGTCAAGTCATGGGCGCAGTCGCACAACTGGACAAGTCCAACGTCGTAGCCAAGCTCCGTGGAGCGCGGATGCGCAAGAAGGCCGTCACGGGCCGATGCGAGGGCCGTAAGCCATTCGGCCATCGTGAAGGCGAGCAAGCCATCATTGACCGCATGAAGGCTCTCAGAGCGACTGGCTTGGGCTACGACAAGATAGCCGAGCAACTCAACATAGAAGGCATCAAGCCACGCTCAGGACAACGTTGGTGGGGTCGGAGTGTAAACAACACACTCCATCTCGCCATCACCTAAAGTTCTTCACCCAGGGAATCTGTTCCGCAGATATCTGCAAAACAAAAAGTTGACAGCCGGGAAGAGGTTGCCGGGGCGTACCCGCCGGGGAGGGGTACACTCTTAAACACCGCTTTTGAAACTTCCTCGCGCGTGGCGACCACGTAACTCTAGGTTCAGCGGTAACACCGGGGGACCCTGGACTCCCCACCCACCACCCACCGACGCAGCCTGGCGCGTCCTAGCCACCAACAACCACCCCTAAAATCTCTGGGTGGCGGGACTGCCGCGCGACGCTCTCCCGCGAAATTTATATAACTGGATGAAGGTTAGCTCGGTTTTCGGCAAGCTTGATTTTTTATGGGAATTTTTGCCTGAACGTTCATGGGGCATCGTACACACGTATGCGCGTTTTAAGGTAGACTTACATGACCGGAAAAACTGGAGGCCGTTATGAGAACCTGCTCGCTCGAAGTGTGTCTTTGTCTGCTTATGGCTCTACCACCAGGAGGATCTGCCGCTGAGATTCAGATCCCGAGTGGAACCAAGGTTAGTTGTCGCCTTGAGCAAGCTATTTCGTCTGCTACCGCTGATGAGGGGCAGCCCGTTCAACTTTCGGTCACTGAGAACGTGAAGATCGGCGACACAATCGTAATTCCTCAGGGCGCTGTGGCGCAAGGAACTGTTGTGGTGGCAACCGCTAAACGGCGCATGGGCCGAACTGGCAAGCTGGATTTTTCAATCGATAAAGTGCGTGCTGCTGACGGCGAGTTTGTCCCGCTCCGCTACACGATGCAGAAAAAAGAAGGGGGCAGCCACGCAGTTAGCACTGGCGTGATGACCGCCGGTGCGGCAGTGCTTTTTTGGCCGGCTGCCCCGTTTTTCCTTCTGCGCAAAGGTAAGGATGTGACGATTAATAAGGGTATCGTTCTTGAGGTTTTCACTGATCAGGACCATGTTCTTAAGTCCGTAAGACCTGGGGAGCCTCTGGCTGGTACCTCTAGCCCGTCAGCCACCGGTACGGCAACTGTAAGCATTACTTCCGACACGCCTGGAGCCGAGATCGAAATCGATGGTAAGTTTATCGGAAGCACACCGACAACTCTTCAAGTTACCGCTGGCAAGCACACAATCGTGGTAAAGATGGGGGCTGAGCCATGGGAACGAACGCTTGATGTCCAGGGGGGAAGCAAGATTACGTTAAACGCCACGTTGAAGAGATGAAGATCGGAAATTTCCAAAGGAAACGGCCCACCGAAGCGGGCCGTGCATGAACTCTCTCACGTTGTTTCTTAGACGGGTAGTGCGTACAGTGCGGGAAGCTCTCAGGCTGGTTGGCACTGACGTTTTTCCGGTGCGATGAGATCCGGGTACTGTTTGTACATGCGCCTAGCCGTGATCAGTTGCAATTCAAACTGATCGAGATCATCCGTTAGGGATTGCATCAGTAGTAGCGGACTCGGTACAGGATTACCGGGCCCGCGACGTTCCCAACCTGTAGAGTGATCCATTCGGAGAACCAGCTTCGCATCCGCAACACCTTGAGGAACGCTGCAAGCTGATCGACTTCTTTATCGCTATCCAGATTAGTGCGGCGGCTCGTACGTGTCGGCCAGTATCCCCTTGATCTCCTCGCCGTGCGTTCCAAGGTGGATGAGCAGCCATTGCATGAAGGTGGGAAGCGTTTGCTTCTCCGGTTCCCGGCACACGAGTATATGGCTCGTGTGATGGCTTCCATCTCGTGATTTCCAAACCGCGACATGTGAAGGCAGGTTGCGAGCTTAACAAACTCGGCGCGATCCAGGATTTCGCTCGTTTGGCCGTTCGGCCCAATCAGTGCGCGGTAGGTTACGTCGGATGTGTCCTGGGGTTCTTGGTCAAGCGGCATCGGCCTGCCCCTTAACGAGTTTGATGAACTGCTCGACGCGCTTTACGTGTTCGCGTGGCACCTTCACCCACGTGTCATCTGCACCAATCTCGTAGGCGAACGCATCGGGCAGGCTCATGCCCGAACCGTAGGCGTCTTCGAGGATCTCCTGAAGCAGGTACACGTCTTCTGTGGGCGCTCCACCCACGTAGTCTTCGTAAAACAAACGTTCCAAGCGTCTGCGGGCGTTGTCGCGGGCCATCTCGGCAACTGTGTTAGGAATCGGCCGCTTGCGCCTGGCGATCGGTTCAGGCCACTGCTTTGCGAGCGCGGCGTACCAGCGTGGTTTGAGTGCCAGAATGTGATCTTCCGCCTTCTTATCGCGTTCTGCCGGATCGCTAGGCCAGCCTGGGAATTGGCGTCTAAAGTTGTGGCCCAGGATGCCCCAGAGCAACTGGTGAACATCGTCTTCATCGCCACCGTTGATAATGAGATCCGCGGCAATATCACAGACCGTCTGCTGCGTCTCGGTCAGATTGAGGCCGGGCACTTCTGACTGTGGCTTTTTTACCACACTGGTTTCGGGTTGGGCCTTCGGAGCTTTATCCGGGGCCGGGGTCTTGAGTTTGGTCTGAGGCATGTGAACGTGTGTCCTTTGGTGTGCGATATGTGTCCTATGCTGTAAGCACATCAAATATATATCAGCCTTATTGAACGTTGTCAACACATATTTTGTGTGTTATGGTTCCTGTATGGCCGATGGCGAAAAGACTTTGCTGAATTTCCTGATCGAGAACGACCTGCTTAAGAGAGTCGATGACTTCCGGTTCAAGAATCGGTTTACGAGTCGCGCGGCCGCTATCAAGTGGCTGCTGGCCTGGGGCCTGGATCAGAAGCCGAAGCCGGATGGGGAGTGACCGATGGGTAAAGCCAGCAGGCGAAAGCGAGAGCGCCGTGTGCCATAAGGCGCGAATGCCTTACCGCCCGGCGGTTTGCCTTTTATTTTCACGATAGCGTTCGCTGGCCGCCCGCCAAGCTGCTTTATGTCCACCGCATTCAGGACAGTAGTTGTTCTGACTTCTATTCGGCTTTCGTCCAGGCGGCTTGTACGGAAACCCACAGCAGCTACACCTATACAAGTTGCCGCATCTTGCCAACATCAATTGCAGAGTCAGCATACCAAAGAGATTAGGGCCGCGATGCTTTCCCGGTTGAATTGCAACCGTAACTTGGTTCTTTAGGTCAAGTTGCAGAACGAGACCGCCAGTTATGACCCAGTCGTTAATCGTGTTACGTAGCACGTGGTCAATAAATGTTCTGTTCACCTTAGCTCTACCGTTTTCCGCCTCGATCATATCCAAGTAATCGCGCTCATTTGGTAGGCGGCCACTATCCAGATCAGCCGCTATCTTCAAAAGGGCCTGATAACGAGCTGACAACCATCGCCACTTTTGCAAACGTTCGGTTCCACGGTTATGTCTTGGCCGGTTCCAAACGCCCAAAACGCCATATTTCTTGGCGTATTGCAGAATTTCTAAATCGGACGCCTCTTTGATTCGCATAAATCCTCGCAGGATGCCTTCGGCCATCTCCTGTGTTAAGCGCTTCGGGTTGTATCCGTCAGTAGCATCCCAACGTAGACGCCCACGGTCAAGTTCTACCGATCTCGGTACCAAAAGAGATTCGGTTGGGGCCATTCTTCCAAGTCTTCCTGTTAAGTCCTCTAGGCCAGCCAATGGTGCTACGGTCCGGGAAGATTGTGTCATATCTAAATCATATCATGTATGTTGACCCCCCCAACACAACTCGGTACAAGATTAGACAAGATGGAACAGAATACAGAAGCCGTAACCGTGACTGTCGATCAGGCTCACGCTCTGATCGGCAAGGGCAACATTTCGCGAGCAACGCTATATAACGCAATCGCCCGCAATGAACTCGCCCACTTCCGCGTGGGCCGCAGAAAAATATTAATCCCGCGTGCATCGCTCTTTGAATTTCTCAAGCCAGCGGCACAAACCGCATCGAAATGACCATCACGATTTTGAACTCGGATGCCGTGCGGCGGGACCTTCCATACTCGCGCGCACTATACCCACTCCGGGGCCATCTCCGGGTTCACTGGGGGCGTGCACAGCTGCGCCGCCCCTACTTTTTCGACAAGGAGCAACATCATGACTTCTGAATGTTTTGAGAATCTTTATATCACCGAACAGGGCCTGACACCCGAACAGGCCAAAGAGACGGCATCGGTTTATTTAGGATCCCGGTTGCGGGAGTCAATTCCGAATAACGCCGGCTTCTCCGCCGATTCGCCCGTGAGCCAGGCGTCCAATTACGTTCACGTGCAGCATGTGAAAAAGGACGGCACAAAATGGCCGCCAATGGGGTTCCCGAGCACCGCCGACGCCACAGCGTGGGGTCAAGACAACGTGCCACAGTTCGACCACATAGAAGTCGTGGCTGCCCCGTCTACGTTGTCCCGTGAATCCGCTCGCGACCAACGCAAGGCTGCCCAGCAAGTCGAGTTACGTGAGGCTTATCGTCGCTTTGTCGCGGAAGGACGTATCTGACCATGTTCGACAGAGTAAAAGAGCTTTTGGTCAAGCTGCCGAGCAAACAACCCGCGCTATCTATGGAAATTCCACAGATAAAAGCACGAACCGGAGCAGAGGTTCACCTGGCTCTGCACGTGGCGCTCTATCGGGAGCACGCCCGCGAGTTAGAAAGCCTCGATCAACTTAAAACCAGGAGTGTTGCGGCTGTGGGCCTGGAAGTGTTGGATCGACTGCTTGAGGAATCGGCGCCGGTTCCCGTGGCTGAGTCCGTCACGGCCGAGATCGCCGCGATAGAAGATCGCCTTCAGCTTCTAGAACAGGCCGGAGTCGGAGCACGGCAGGGACAAATTGCGGCGCTCGATGTCGAAAAAGCGGCCGAGGCAGCGATCCTCCGCGAGCAGGCCGAGTTGTTGGCCGGCAAACAGGCCAAACAGCACACTCTTGAAGTTGAGGCGAAGGCCGCAGCAGAGGCGGTCTTTGGTTGCGAGCTAGCGCCAAAGCAACCACCACCAATGCAATTCACCAGGTGGGCGGACGGCACAAGTCCAGGACTCCAGGTTGGTATCCGGCAGGTGCCGTTATCCGTCATCCTGGCCGGGCAGGTGCAAGACCTGCTGATCAAAGCCAAGAATGTAGAGGAGCGGCCTATCCATCTGAATGGCGCGCTGGTGAACTGCGACACCACCGATGTCGCGGAGATCGTCGCGCAAGTCAGCGCGGATGCCAAGAGGCCATGTCCGCTGCTGATTCCGATGGCTCGCCACCTCAACACCCTGGTTGAAGCCGAGAAAAAACGCCGGGCCGGTGTCCGGGTGGATTCCGATCTGTTCATCCCGGTTGACCACCTGATCCGCTTTCACCTGTTTTGGACAAATGACGGCAACCTGGACTTGAAGTACTCCCGGATTGAGGGCGACCTTCTCGAGTGGACACGCGGCGAGATCGAGCGGATCGCCCGTATCGACCAGCAAGAGGCGGAGGTAATCGAGCAGCGGCGTCAGCATACAGCAGCAATCGGGTCCCAAAAACCGGGGGCCGGATATGAGGGGCGGGCCTGGCTATGATCTTCCGCCGCAAAAAGCACCGGGAACAACAACCGCCGTCCGACCCCGGCGTCATCCGATTGAACCAGGCGGTTGATATCGTGATGGCCCAGAGCAAACTTACGCGGTTTCACCTGGAAACTGATATCGAGTTGCTTGCACGGATGGCCGGGAGCTCCATTGCGGCGATGAACGAGTTCCTGGTTTGCGCCATGACACAGGCACGCCGGGACATTCACCGGATCATGGACGCGATGTTGACGGGAACGCCGGTGGAGACAGTCTTCGCCGCATTCGGAAGCGAGGCCGCTGAGGAATTGAAGTTAGAGAACGCGGAGCCCCTGATCAAAGTGTATGCGCGGGTCGGCACTGAATTCTGGAAGCTCGCTATGAGTGGAGCGAAGACCGCCTAACTGACATGGCCGGAACTGTTTTCGACTTGCTGGTTTCGATCAAAACCGATATCAGTGGGCTTGCGTCTGGATTGCACAATGCCACCAGCCAGGTCCAACAGGCCGGTGCGCAGATCAATGCTGCTGGCGCGGGTATGGGTGGGGCCTTTAACCCATTGGCGGCTGGAGCAAAAACAGCGGCTTCCGAAGCCACAGCCGCAATAAACACGGTACGCCAACAAGCCTACGCACTCGCGGGCGTGGGCGCTGCCGTGACTGCGTTCTTTGCTGCTCCAGCAGCCGCTCTCGCTGCTTCTGTTTCCGAGTTTTCTGACTTCGACGCGGCTCTTACTAAATCTACCGCCATCATGGACGGCGTCACGTCCACGATGCGCGACAAGCTTGCAATAGCTGCGCTTGATCTCTCCAAGACTTTAACTGTTTCAGCCAAAGACGCGGCCGCTTCCTTTTACTTTCTAGCCTCTGCTGGTCTCACTGTAGATGAGCAAATAGCAGCCCTCCCGGTTGTAGCCAATTTCGCCAAAGCTGGTTTGGTGTCTGTGAACGAAGCTGCCTCCATCCTTACCAGAACTCAGTTTGCGCTCGGCTTGTCCAGTAAGGACGCCGCAGTCAATACCGCGAATCTAGCGATGATTTCCGACGTCCTGGTGAAGGCCGATACGTTGGCACTTGGCCGAACTCAGGAGTTCGCGGCCGCGCTCACCAACAAGGGCGCGACGGCTATGAAGACCTTTGGGATTTCATTGCTGGATGGTATCTCCATCTTGGCTGCGTTCTCTCAGGCAGGCATTCGCGGCGCGCAAGCTGGAACCTATTTCGAAATGGCCGTGCGCCAGTTGACGCAGGCGACCCTACCAACATCCAAGTTTCGGGCTGAGTGGGAAAAACTCGGCATTGCCGTGTATGACGCCAGTGGTGCGCTCCGTCCACTTCCGGCGATCATCACCGACATGCAGGCGAAGTTTGGATCGATGAGCACCGAGGCGAAAAAGACGGAGCTTGGTTTGTTGGGCATCCAGTCCAGGGCCCAGTTTGCATTGCTCCCATTACTTGGACTCTCGGGTACGATCAACGACCTCCGAACAAAGTTTGAGGACTTCGGTGGAACTGCCGCTCGCGTTGCGCAGAACCAAATGCAGACATTTAGTCAGCAGATGGAATTGCTCCATAACCGGATCACGGCGGTAGGAATCACCATCGGAGGGCCGCTCGCACACGCCATCAGTGAATTAGGCCGGTTGCTAGAACCTGCCTTCAAGGCCGTTGAAGGGCTGGCGCTTGCCTTCTCGCGCCTGCCTGATGGCATCCAGCAAGTGATTGCCGGGACAGCGGCGCTCGTCACGGGCGCGGGACTGCTCACCGGGGCCTTACTGTTGACGGGAGCCGCGGTGCTGTCTGTGTCCGCGAATCTCGCGGTATTGGGTGGAGGCACGGCGATCATGGCGGCACTGGCCGGAGCGGCAACGTTGCTTGCGAATCCCATCGTGCTCGCAACTGCTGCCGTTGCCGGACTTGCCTTGGTCTTTGGTGCAGCTTACGCCGCGACTGTCCAGCTAAACGCCAAACTGGACCAGACGTATACCTCGTTCGAGAAGTTCTCGGCTCTGAATGCCGCAATGGTGCCACTCTCGGTTCGATTGGGCGAGGTAAGCAGCAACGTAATCCAACTTAACCAGAACGTCATACTGGCGAAGGTTCACCTAGCCGATGTCAAAACACAAATGGATGCCGGGGAAGCAACGGCGGCGGATTACACCAAGGCAATTCTTGCCCTAAACACGGCTTATAAAGCTCTGGACGTTGCCGCCAATGGTGGCTCGTTCTCGGTCCAGGACTTCGGGATCAAGCTCAAGATGGCCGGAACAGCCTCCGAGGAGGTTAGCGGATTCACCCAACGGCTCAAGGATAATGTCGAGGCCGCGACCGCCAAGGTGGTTCTCGCTAAACAGGCGTGGGCAGAGCAGAAGGGCACCTGGGATGACGTCGTAAGGGCGCAGGCAGAACTTTCAACTTGGACCTCGGCACTCGGTGAGAAATTCAAGAAACTGGGAGGTCAAGTAAAACAATCTGGAGACGCAGCAAAAGAAGCCAAGAAAGCAGCGGAGGAATTAGCGTCTGCCTACGATACGCTCGGACTATCCAGTAAGAAATTGGATGAAACCGGGAAATCTCTCAACGTTGTTTTCGATCAGCAAATCAAGCGTTACTACAACATTGGCGACCCAGCCAAGGTTTTCTTTACCCTGCTACATGACACGACAATCACCCAGGAACAGTTTTATACGGCAACGCTGAAAACCGGCTTCGCAATGGCTGGTATGAGCAAGTCATCCGAGGATGTAGCCAAAATCGTTAGTGCATCTTTAAATCCCGCCCTCGCTACGGGTGTCGAGAATTTGGAGATCCTAAATGAGCGCGGTTCGGAAATGGCGCGGACTTTGCCGTTTCTTCGTGGGGATATGGTTTCGCTAACGCTCGCGTTGGCGACAGGATTTCCAGTCAAGCCCGTAGATGACTATTCGGAGCGAATCAAGAGCCTGAAAAACATTCTCGATTCGTTGGGCAAGGAAGGTCAAGGTGGAGGATTAGAGGCGACTTTCTTCACGAGCCAACTATCGAATCTTGAGACTCTTCAAGGGGCACTCGGAAACACCGACAGGAAGGCTCAGGAATTGGCTGCGTCGATCATCGCGCTCGGCAAGGATGGCATCACGACCTCAACAGCCTACGCTTTCATGGGCCAGCAGACCCAAGCGGCACTGCAACAGACCGCTGACGCTGCTTACGTGGCCTATCAAAAGATTGCGGACTCAGCGGGCGCTAATTCGCTGGATGCTCTGCGCGCGTGGCTCGATTATTACGACAAGGCGCGCGCTGCTGGCGAGACGTTCTCCCAGACAACCCAGGCCCAAACTGAACAGATCCGTCTCAAGGTTCAAGGGACCGTTCGCGATCTCAGCACTTCATGGGCACTGCTTGGAAAGCAGATCACTCAGGCAATCTCCCAAGACCTTTCCCGCGCGGTTGGCGATGCCATCTTTCAGACCGGAAAACTCGGCGATGCCTTTAAACGCATGGGGCAGGATGTTGTAGACATCATTCTTAAGAAAATCATTGCCGACGGGATCAATAAACTCCTAAACTCACTCGCAAGCGTTCAGGGCGTAATTGGCAAGATTGCTGGATGGTTTGGAGGAATCGCGTCCAGCGCGGGAATCAATATCCCGATCGATAGAACACTCGCGGGATCTTCGGCTGCTGCGGCTACGCAAGCTGCTGGTTTAGGTGTTACCCCAGGCTTCAATGGCACGCTTCCTCCGGTAGGTGGTGCTTCCTCTAGAGCATCAGACACTTTCGGCGGATTGCTCAGCGCTGGCGTATCGAGCACCATCGGGTTAATCACGGGCGCAGTAAGTGCGATCAGCAGTGTAGTCGGAAACTTCCAGCAGGCCCACGCTAATTCCGATCTAACCAAAATTGAAGAGTCTACCCGTTTTGCTTGGTTAACTCTCGGAGGTCAAGGCAATTCCATCGTCAACAACACGCTTCGTTCGATGTTTATTTTAGGGGACGTTCGGGAACAACTCATCGAAATCCACGATTTTTTAGGGTTCGGGATTGCCGATAGGCTTGCCACGCTGAACGAGACTGCCGCGCGGATCTACAGCCGGATCGACCTAAGTGGATCGGGTGGAAATGGCGGTGGCGCAGTAACCAACAATTTCTACGGCGGAATTATCGTTCAGGCTCCCAGCAATGACCCGGCTGCGATGGCCGAAGCACTTTTCAGGCAGTTGCACCTCGTGGGGGTCAAGACTTAATGATAACCCGGCGTCTGGACAACACCACGGGCCAGAATGAACCTGGAGGCCGCGAGAACGCCCGCTCGGAACGTCACGGCGCGCGAGAGCGGCTGCCCAAGCGTAGAACGGCTGACTGGGTTAGGCTCGCCTCGGTTGCGGCGGAAGTCCGTAACGATCTCCGCTCCTGTGCGTGGCCTGCGCTCGATACCGCGCTTAGTCTGTCTGCGGGCAATCACCAGGCGACCGAACTACTGCGGGGCGTTCGAGACGTGATCGGCGCAAGCGCGGACAGATTACGGATGGCTCTAAAGAAATGAAGTCCATCGTGGGTGAGCGTGACATTTACCGCCTTGAAACAAAGTTGCGCGCTACGGGATCGATTCGCGTCAAAATGGTCCCTAAGCAGGAGGACCAGAAAATCGTGGACGTTTTGAAATGGCTGCTTGAGCAAGCGCGGGCACAAAAGCAGGTTGCCGCGTGAGGTGCATCATTTATGGCCGGGTAAGTCTCGATGACCAGATGCAGCAGTACGGAATGCCCGCACAATTGCGGGCTTGCCGTGACTATGCTTTGGCCCACGGCTACACCGCTAGAGAAATCACCGACGAAGGGATCAGTGGGGCCACGCTGGACAGGCCGGGGCTTGAAACGATACGGCAACTGGTGAGGAAAGGTGAAGTGGATGTAGTGCTCGCCTTGGACTCTTCCAGAATTAGCCGCGAGCTGGTTCACCTGCTCATCGTAAAAGAAGAAATCGACAAAAGGGCGCGCCTGGAGTTCGTTGACGCGAAGTTTGACGATTCGGCGAACGGGCGGATGATGTTTTCCATGAAGGGTGTCTTTAGCCAGTACGAGCGAGAACTGGTTAAAGAGCGGACGCTCCGGGGCCGCAAGGAAAAAGCCCGTCAAGGTTTCATCGTTGGCGGCCGTGTGCCGTATGGGTATGACTATCGCGGAAAGTCGGAGGGGCAACGCGGTTGCTTTGTAATCGATGAGCAGCAAGCACCAATCGTCCGTGAAATGTTTGCCGCGTACGACCAGGGCGCGAGCATTCGGGAGATCGTGCGCCGTCTTCGGGCCGATGGTTCGCCAACCTGGGGTGACAAGCCCTGGGGAAAATCCAGCGTGGGCCGCATCCTCAAAAATGAAACCTACGCGGGCACGGCGCATTATGGAACGCATAAGCGAGAAGGTAATCGCCTGGTGGTGCGAACCGACGCTCAACGAATTTCATTGACCGTTCCGCCTATTGTTGAACGCGGCATGTGGGAGAGAGTTCAGGCGCGATTGGCTGACAATCCCAAGGTGGGACGCCCAACCACGCGATACCTTTTACGCGGGCTGCTCCATTGCTCTTGCGGACGTCGCATGGGGGGTGATCCAGGCCATGGTTCACCGTGTTATCGATGCGCGGGACGCGACACGCTGAGCCTTACAGCGCATAAGTGCCAATCGAGAATACTGGCTTTACGCCTTGACCGGGCGGTATGGGATGCGGTGATCGAACCGTTTCAGGATTCAGATAAGTTGAAGCAGCTTGTCTCTCACCATATCAAGCAACTGACCTCCAGCGATGGCAATCAGCGGACGGCTCAGCTTAAGAAACAGATTGCGCTTTTGAAAGGTCGCGAGGACCGCGCAGTCTCGGGCATGCTCGACTTCCCAGACGCTCACGATCAATTTAAGGCTGCATACCAGAAATCACGCGATGAACGCCGCCGGTTGGAAGTGGAGCTGTCGGAACGGGAACGCCAAGAGCGCATGAGTGGTACAGCCCTGGATTCCATCGAAAGCATTGTTAGCGAAATTTCGGGTGTGATCCCGACTCTTGACCTGGGCCAGCGCCAAGAATTTCTACGCCGCGTAACCGAGAAGGTGACGTGGGATGGAACCGAAGCGGAAATAGTCTGCTTTATTGCTCAAAAGTGGCCCGATCATCAGCACGTTATGCGCTCCACAGGCGGCCACCTCCAGGGCCCGTTTCGCGCTGGTTTGGCCGCGCACATCGCAGAAATCGGGGACGGAAGCAGAGGCGCTTCCGCCGTCCGTAGCAGCCGCGGAGAGGGTGGGCTGAAAACTATCCGGCTGATTTAGAAATGCCACCACCTCCGACAAATGCCGCATCCCGAATACGCGAACGCCCTCGGTGACCGCCGCTTCCACTGCGTTGTCGAAAGGAACGAGCAGATTGGGAATGCCTTGCTGGCGGGCGCAGACTGCCATGGACAACACACCGCGAACCGGCCGCAGGGTTCCATCCAGCGAGAGCTCTCCCACCAGTAGATGCTCATCGCTACGGCCCACCGTGCCCATCGCGCCCAGAATGCCGAGCGCCATCGGCAGGTCGAAGCCCGCGCCTTCTTTCCGGACATTCGCCGGCGCCAGATTAATCGTGACCGCCTTACTCGGATAGCCGAAACCGGAGTTCATCAACGCCGATTTGATACGCTCCCGGCTCTCGCGCACGGCCGTATCCGGCATTCCCACAGTAATGAAATCGCGCGAATTTCCGGGATACATATCGACTTCCACATCTATGATGTGCGCATCGATCCCAAAAACAGCCGCACTACGGGTCCGAAACAGGGCCATGTTCTCGGAACGTAGTGGTAGGCTTAGCGGATAAGTCTCGGGGTGATATTGGATAGAATGGGGAGCAAGCCGGGCGCGTAGCTCAGTTGGTTAGAGCACCTCGTTTACACCGAGGGGGTCCGGGGTTCGAGTCCCTGCGCGCCCACCACTCGCTGCTACTCATACCGGAGCGAGATCACCGGGTCCACGCGCGTCGCCCGCCGCGACGGCAGATAACACGCAGCCAAGCCCACCGCGATCAGCACCACGACTACCCCGCTCAAGGTCAAGGGGTCGTACGGCGAAACACCGTAGAACTCGCTTGCGAGCAGGCGCGTGGCGCTGATTGCTAACGCCAAACCGGCGCCGATTCCAAGGAGCACGAATCGTAGACCGGTCCGGATCACCAGGCCGCGTACATTGCCAGCGGTCGCTCCGAGCGCCATCCGGATTCCAATCTCATGGCTCTGCTGGGACACGGTGTAGGAAATGACGCTGTATACGCCCAGGCTGACCAGGATGAGACCGATGGAGGCAAACACCGCAAACAGCGTCAGCCCGAAACGCGGCTTCGAAAACTCGAACACGTCCAGCGCCTCTTCCATAGTACTGGTACGTTGCGGCACAATGCTCTTGTTCATCGCCCAGATCTCGTTGTTCATTGCCTTCACCATCGCCGAGGGATTAGCGGCGGTGCGGAGCATGATTCCGAACTCGCCAAAGGCCGCTAAAGTGTAGGGCGCGTCGGCCTCCGGTAGAATGGCCTCCCGTACTCCTTGATTCTTGATATCGGATGTCACGCCGACGATCTCGAACCAGGGATCCGGCACTGGCACGGGGGCCCGTTCGAATGCGGCCAACTTGACACGTCTCCCGATCGGATCCTCGCCAGGGAAGTACTTCGACGCAAAGGTCTGGTTGATGGTCGCGACCTTGCGCAGACCGGCAACATCCTGCTCACTGAGCAGCCGGCCTTTGAGTAAACGAATGCGCAGTGTTTCGAAGAACTCAGGGCCGCACAGGATCATCTGGCCTTTCCATTTTTCCGTGTGCGTTTTACCGGCAACCTCGAAATCGGTGTTGATGCCGCCAAACGGCGGGAATCCGAGCACGACCGACGCGGACTCCACTCCCGGTAAGGCCTGCAGCCGGGGTAGTAACTCTTTCATAAAGCGGATTTGTTGTTCGGCGGTCTTATACTGCTTGGCGGGCAACTGGATGCCCGTGGTCAAGATGTTTCCGGAGTAAAAGCCGAGATTGACTTGACGCTCCAGGAAGAAACTGCGCATCAGCAAGCCCGCGCCGGCCAGCAGCACTAGTGAAAGCGCTACCTCGCTGACGATCAGAGCGTTTCGCAAGCGCCCCCGGCGAAATCCGCTGTTGCCGCGCCCGCTGGTCTTGAGAGGCTCATTCAAGTCGCGGTTGGATGCCCCCAGCGCGGGAGCCAGTCCGAAAATAAGCGCGGTGAGAATCGTAGCGCCAAGCGTGGCCAGCAGCACCGGCGTGTTCAGCCGAATCGCCGCTTCATCGGGAAAGGTGAACTGCGGAATCAGCGACACCAGGCCTTTCAGTCCGACGAAGGCAAAGCCGCAACCCACTGCGGCTCCGGCCAGCGCGAGCAGTATGCTTTCCGTCATCAGTTGCCGGATCAGATCCCAGCGCCGCGCGCCCAGAGTGGAGCGGATGGCGAACTCTTTCTCACGCGCTGTGGCTTTCGCGAGCAGCAGGTTCGCGACGTTGCCGCAGGCGATTAGCAGCAACAGACCCACCGCCGCCAACAGCGTGTACAGCGTTTTCCGGAATCTGCCGACTACGTTATCGACCAGGTATCGAAGGCGAACATCGAACTGCTTGGGATAGTCCTTAGGATAAATCTTCGATAACCGTTCGGCAAGGATTTGCAGATCCGGAGCGGCACTCTTGGGGGTCAGGCCCGGTTTTAGATGGCCAAGGAGGAAGAAGAATCTGCCATTCGGATTGTTTTCCGCGCGGTCGAGAAAGGTTGGAATCCAAAGATCCGCCCCCCACCACGCGAAGCGCTGAGGCATAACGCCGACCAGCGTGGTGGGTTTGTCATTGAGGATGAAAGTTTTCCCCAGAATATTGCGGTCGCTCCCAAAGTTTTTCCGCCACACCTTGTAGCTGAGGACGAAGACTGGGGGAGCGCCCGGCTTGGCGTCTTGAGGGGTAATGCTGCGCCCGAGCAGCGCAGGCATGCCCAAAAACTCAAAAGTGTTTCCCGTAACTCTTGCGCTGTTAAAGGAGAGCGGATTTCCGGCTCCCTGCATCAGGACGCCCTCTTGCCTTACACCGATGGATCGGTCAAAGACATGATTCTGCTCCTGATAATCCAGAAACTCAGGAGGAGAGAAGAATTGGCGGCCGAATTCGTCAGTGCTGCTCTTATCGTGGATCTCGATCGCCATTAAGCGCTTCCCATCGGTATAGGGAAACGGCTCCAGCAGGACGTTATCGATCACGCTGAAAATGGCTGTGGTGGAACCGATCCCCAGTCCTAAAGCCAGAACGGAAGTGAAAAAGAAGCCGCGATCCTTCACGATCGACCGCAATCCCAAACGCAGGTCTTGCCAAAGCCAACTCATGAATGCAGATACGTAGATCGGCGGCGAAAAATTCCAATTATTTTCGCCCAACCCGAGCCGCGCCCAAAGGAAGCGGTATATAGGATAATGTCAGCAGATGACGAATGAGCAGTTATGGCTGGCGGTCTGCCTGCCGATCCTGGCCGTGCTTGGCAGCATGGTACTCAATCTTCTGCAAATCTTCGCGATCCGGGATGAAGTGAAGCAGATCCGCTTAGAGATGCGTGACCTGCGCGGTGAGATGCGTGACCTGCACGCCGAAGTGAGAGAAGAAATAAAGGACCTGCGCAACGAGGTGAATACCAAAATCGATTTGCTGACCAGCAAGATCTACGAGCTCATGAATCGCTGAGGTTCACCGCCGCTTCAACAGTGACGGCGGTTCGGGCTTTTGCGAGTCAACGACATGTCTGGCTTTGTCCTGAATCGATTGAAAATCAACTGCCGGCAAATCGGCGATGGCTTGTTCCAAGGCGGCGACTCGTCGTTGGCGTGTGGGCAGGGCGGAGAAGAGGACAGACTGGCCCGCGGCGTCGATTTGGGTACGCTCGATATAGCGAACCAGCGCGGAAGGATTGAATCCCGCGTCCGCCATGACATGGACGGCCAGGCGGTCCGCTTCGATCTCGTTCTTCCGCTGGAACGAGAGAAATCCCACTGGCACAAGATTGGTATTGTCAGCCCCCAGTCCGCTCCACCCGCCCGTGAACACCAGTGGAATCGTGCTCAGGTTAGCAATCTCCCCGCGCGTCGCTTGACGGGTCCCATGCCGCTCAGCCACATGCGCCATGGCGTGAGCCAGCATGCCGGCCAGTTCGGCCTGATCGTGGACGGCACCGATCAGGTGAACTGAGACGAAGATGTAACCACCAGGGAAAGAGAGCGGCTCCCGCGTGCTTCCGCCGCGATCGTCCCGGATCACCGCGAAGCGCCAATGCCACGTCCGGCCCGGGATCTTCTCCGCGAGCTGATTCCCGAGCCGCTCGATGTAACCGGCGATTTCAGGATCGTCCACCGGGGCCGTCCGCTCGCGCGTATCGGTAGCCATTCTCGAGCCTAATGCCTCTTCTTTTTCAAAGTTGTAAAAGTTGACGCCTCTGCCGGGCTCGGTCGGAACCTGCGCTGCCAAAACGAGGCTGACCAGCGCGATACCGGCCGTTTTCAGGAGCATCCAGTAAAGTATACAATAATACCAGCATGATGAATCTGCAGCTTTGGCTCGCAGTTTGCCTCCCAATACTGGCCGTGCTTGCCAGCATGGTGCTCAATTTGCTTCAAATTTTCGGTATTCGGGATGAAGTGAAACAGATCCGCTTAGAAATGCGGGACATGCGCGGAGAGATGGGTGGCCTGCGCGGAGAGATGGGTGACCTGCGCGGCGAAATGCGTGACCTGCGCGCCGAAATGAGAGCTGACGCAAAGGACCTGCGCAACGAAGTGAATACCAAAATCGACTTGCTGACCAGCAAGGTCTACGAGCTCATGAACCGCTGAGCAAAACACAGGCAAGAATGCCTGCTGAGAGCAGGCCGTTGGCCTGCTGAGCAGGCGAACCCGCCTACTCCACTCACTGCTTTTCATCGCCTTTGGTGGGCGATCCCGCGCCCATAAAAACAGGCACTCTCGAAAAACCTTCCGTGCTGCGAGGTAGAGTGGAGCAGGCCGTTGGCCTGCTGAGGAGGCGAACCGCCTACTCCACTCACTGCTTTTCCGCGCCCATAAAAACAGGCAGGAATGCCCAATTTTGCGGAATCCTATTTGATTCCAGCGAGTTGCCGTTGCGCTGAGTCTTTGACAAAGTAGATCAACGTTACACGTGCCGAGACCTTTTTTCAGCGTTCTGTTTAGGCGAAGAAAAGGCGACTGCGCATCTGCGCATAACTTGCGAATGTTCGCGTTTTTTCACGTTTTAGAGAACGTAAGTTATTGAAAGCCGGTTGGCCTCTATGCAATTATCAAAGAACAAGGCGGCCATGTGAAGGGCTCCTACCACTGGTCCGATTATCATGGCGGGCCGGTGGATTGTCTGCCGGAACGTGCACATTGGGGCTGTAAGACGTAGAGCGTAGGAGAGAAAAGATATTTGACGGTTTTGTGATCGGTCCAGGGTTGAGAGCCATTTCACCGGGCTGGGGGCTGAAGAGCCACACAGGCTCGAAAGCCTGGCAGGAATGCATGTGCCACAGTGCTCGGTGGTATGCTACGCACTGTGAAGCTGTCGCGCATAATCCTGTTTCTCGCTGTGCTGCTGATTTTGGCAGGAGCCGGTTATGCATTCTATCCGCCCTTCAAATTATTCGCGCTGTATGCCGCTGGGCGCAGCCCTGCGTGCAGTCTCACTGAAGCTCTGAAGGCTGACGCGGATCTGGACCGGCAGGTCGAGTTCAAAGATAAAATTCTGAATGCCAGTCACCTGGTTGAAAAGGACCCTAAGGGCTTTCATCTGTGGGACACGCCGAAAGGCCGATTCTGGATTCCGGACGGCAGCGATTATGTTTTGCCGTTCAATTTAGCGGAGCAGGAGCGCAAGATTTACGGCGTGGGGAACAATGGTCCGCATAGCGGAGACGTCGTGCTCGACTGTGGCGCGAATGTCGGCGTCACGATTCGCGAAGCCCTCGCGGCTGGCGCGCGGAAGGTTCTTGGGATCGAGCCCGGTCCCGAAAATCTGGAGTGCCTGCGGCGAAATTTTCCGAAAGAGATCGCTTCGGGAACCGTGATCATTGTGCCTAAGGGCGTGTGGGATAAAGAGGACTTTCTAACGTTGCGCGTGGACCCGGCCAATTCCGCCGCCGACACGTTCGTGTTGCAGCGCGAGGGGTCGGTTGATGTGCTGAAAGTGCCGCTTACCACCATCGATCACCTGGTGAATGAGCTGAAGCTGGAGCGGGTCGACTATATCAAAATGGACATCGAAGGCGCCGAGCCAAAGGCTCTCGAAGGCGCGCAGGAAACGCTGAAGAAGTTTAAGCCGCGAATGTCGATCACGACGTATCACGCTCCCGATCATCCGAAGCTGATTCCCGAGATCATCAAGCGGGCCCGCCCAGACTATGTTATCGAATGCGGGCCGTGCTCGGAAGCGGCCAGCGGTATTCGCCCGGATGTTTTGTATTTCCGGTAGGGCGGCGCTGGCGATCGGCGCCCTCGTGACGGTGAGCTCCTGCGCAAAGCATTACCGGGCTGAAGGCGTCGTGCTGAAAATCGACCCCCCGCACCAAACCGTGACAATTTCGCACCGGGCGATCCCCGGCTATATGGAAGCAATGGCAATGGCGTTCGCCGTCCGCGAACCCCGCGACTTAAACGGTTTGGTTCCCGGCGCTCGCGTGACATTTCATCTGAACGTCAGACGCAAGCGCGCCCAGGTCAGCCACATCCGCCGGGAGTCAACCGGAATCGATGACGTGCCAGTTCAAGCCGAGCAGCACAAGATTCTCGCCGGAGAGCCGGTTCCAGACTTCTCTCTCACCGATCAACGAAATCAGACTGTGAAGCTATCGGACTTTCGAGGCCGGCCCGTGGTGTTGGATTTCATCTACACGCGCTGCCCGCTTCCGGATGTGTGCCCGCGTCTTTCGGCAAACATGGCGCGATTGCAAAAGCGATTCTCCGGCCGAGTGTCGCTGCTTTCCATCACGATCGATCCGCAGTTCGACACGCCCGAAGTTCTTGCCGAGTACGCACATCGATGGCGTGCCGATCCGAAGGACTGGCTGTTCCTGACGGGTCCGCCCGATCGGATCGGGGCCGTGGCAGGCAACTTCGGGCTAGTGTACTGGGCTGAAGAAGGATTGATTACACACACCGCTGCGACTGCGGTAATCGATGCGCAAGGTAGGCTCAAAGCGCTGCTGGAAGGCTCCAGCTTCACTTCGCAACAATTGCTGGATCTGGTTTCAGCGAGCGCCGGGCTTGCGTCACAGCCTGCAGCGCCTGGTCCGGCGACCCTTCCAGCGCGGTGAGATGGCCCATCTTGCGGCCGGGCCGCGGCTCGAGCTTCCCGTACAGATGCAGCTTGACTTCCGGCCGTTGGCAAGCAGCAGGCCAGTCCGGTTCACCACCGGACCAAAGATCGCCCAACAGGTTCGCCATGGCGGCGGGACGGTACCGGCCAGTGGATCCAAGTGCCAGACCGCACACCGCGCGAAGTTGCTGCTCAAACTGGCTGGTCACATTGGCGTCTACGGTCAGGTGGCCGGAGTTGTGCGGCCGGGGCGCGAGCTCGTTAATCAGCAGCTTGCCATCGCGAGTCACGAAAAACTCCACGCACAGGACACCCACCACCTCGAGATTGTCGAGCACACAGCGCGCGATCTCAACGGCCTCCCGCTCAATGGCCGCACTCACGCGGGCGGGTGCAATCGATACATCGAGAATATGACGGCTGTGGTGATTCTCAATCAGGCCGTAGTGGACGAAAGTTCCGTCCCCGCTGCGAGCGGCCACCACGGACACCTCGCGATCGAAATCGATAAAGGCCTCGAGCACTGCCGCGCCGGGGCCGGCGGTTGACCACGCGAGATCCATGTCATGGGGCGTTCGCAGCGTGTACTGACCCTTGCCGTCGTAGCCGAACGCCGCCGATTTGAGCACCGCGGGACAACCGAGCTCGGCGACCGCTTGCCTTAAATCTTCGAGCGAATGCACTTCGCGATAAGGAGTGAGCGGAAGCCCTGCCGAGGTAATGAACGCTTTCTCCCGAACGCGCTGCTGCGTGGTGTGCAGAATTCCGCCGGCCGGCCGGACCGGCGCACACTGAGCGGCGGCTTCAGCGGTCGGCGCGGGGACGTTCTCGAATTCGAACGTGACGACATCGACTTTGCGCGCGAAGTCGCGGACGCGATCTAAGTCATCGTAAGAGGCAGTGATCTCGACGTCCGCAACCTGACCGGTAGGCGTGTCCCATTCGGGTGAGAAGGTATGGACCCGATATCCCATCCGCCGCGCAGCGATCGCAAACATACGCCCGAGTTGGCCGCTTCCGAGCACGCCGATGGTGGACCCGGGAAGGATGGTCTGGCTCACGGCAGGATTTCTTGTGTAACTTTGGCCGCCTGCTCCCGCTGATAATCGCGCAGTCGTTCGCGGAGACCGGCGTCGTGATTCGACAGAATCCTGACTGCCAGCAGAGCTGCATTGATGGCGCCGGCTTTGCCAATCGCCATGGTTCCGACCGGGACGCCGCCTGGCATTTGCGCGATCGAAAGAAGCGAGTCCATTCCTTTCAATGCGTGACTTTCCACTGGTACGCCGAGCACCGGCAACAGAGTGTAAGCCGCAACCATACCGGGCAGATGCGCTGCCCCACCCGCGCCCGCGATGATGACGTGTAAGCCGCGCGCTTCAGCGCTGGAAGCATATTCGCGCATCAGATCCGGAGTGCGATGTGCGGAGACGACCTTGGATTCGTGCAGGACTCCGAAATGTGTGAGCATCTCGTCCGCATGGCGCATCGTGTCCCAATCGGACTTGCTCCCCATGATGAGGCCGACGGCGGGACATGCTCTAGCTTGCATTTCTCACTAGCCAAGCGTCGAGATGAGTCTCGACGCGCACGCACGAGTGTTTCTCTTGCCCGGTAGCCGGGCAAAGACCGGATGGAAAACATCAGGGTCTTCCACTAAGTGCAACACAGGCAAGAATGCCTGTGCCACTCGGTTCAACACGGCGGATGCGGATGACAGCATGTACGGCATCGGACTCTTGTTTATCAACTTCACTGCCCCTGAGCGAGCGTATAGCCTGGTTTGCCGTCGAACGTTCGCAAGGTTTCCGTCTTCGCGATCTCCACTCCGCAGTTCACGACTCGGCCCTGCAATGCAATCGCCTGCTCCTGTGTAACCGTGCCTTCGGATAAAAACCGGCACCGGAAACTCTCAGTGCAAAACGTCTCGGCCATACCATCAGGCCAGACCTTGACGCCGCGATTGTCGATCATTTTGAGGGATAGGCCGTCTCCGTTCGCCTTCTGGAGAGCTGCTGCCAGCGTCTCTGCGTCTTTCGAGTCCCAGTCCACGAAGACGTCGAGCCCGTGCAGGATACCCCGATCTCCAGAAAGCGTTTCGGCCTGCTTCGCCGCAGCTTTCTCCTTCGGCAATTCCCCGTAATGTACAGGTTTCAGCGTCTCCGGCTTCTGCCCCAACCGCTGCACTACCGCTTCCGCGAACTCTTTGGTCCCGGCCTTCTGCTTGCTCACTCCTTCCGAAAAGATGTCATAGGTGTGGACGCCGTCTTCCATCGTCCGCAGCCAGGCGTTGTGAACTCGTTCCGCGATGTCGTGCTGGCCGATATGGATCAGCATCAACACGCCGCCCAGCAGCAGTCCGGTCGGGTTGGCCAGGTTCTGATTGGCCCGGCGCGGAGCCGACCCGTGAATCGCCTCGAACATGGCGCATTGCGTTCCGATGTTGGATGAGCCTGCGAGTCCGACCGAGCCTGCAATCTGCGCTGCCACGTCCGAGAGGATGTCACCGTAGAGATTTGGCATGACGATCACCTCGAATGCTTCGGGCGTGTCGGCCATTTTGGCCGCGCCGATGTCGACAATCCAGTGCTCATTCTCGATCGACGGATACTCGGCGGCGATTTCGTCGAACACCTTGTGGAAGAGCCCGTCGCTCATCTTCATGATGTTGTCTTTGGTGAAGCAAGTGACCTTCTTGCGGCCCTGCTGGATCGCATAGTTGAACGCGTATCGGACAATGCGCTCGCAGCCCGGACGCGTGATCAGTTTGATCGACTGCATCACGTTCGCCGATAACTGATACTCGATGCCGGCATACAGATCTTCTTCGTTCTCGCGAACGATAACGACGTCCATGCCGGGATGCTTGGTCTTGACGAAAGGATAGTAGGAAACGCAGGGCCGCACATTGGCGTACAGCCCGAGCATCTTGCGAGTGGTTACGTTGAGGCTCTTGAAACCGCCGCCCTGTGGAGTGGTGATGGGGGCCTTATAAAATACCTTGGTCCGGCGCAACGATTCCCAGGCACTCGGCTCAATGCCGGAGGTGTTCCCGCGGAGATAAACTTTCTCGCCGATCTCGATGGTCTCGATGGACAGCCGGGCGCCGGCTTCCTGAAGAACGTGAAGCGAGGCGGCCATGATCTCAGGCCCGATTCCATCGCCGTGCGCGATTGTAACAGGAGTTGTATTAGACATTTGCCGAATCACTAAAATAGCGGGTTTGACCCTCGACGGCAAGTAACACGCGGAATCGGAGCCGGCGAATTGCTTGGTTTATTGTAAGGTAATGCTAGTCTAAAAGTAAGGAAGTAAGATGTTACTGAGTAAACTGTCAGTTAAGGGCCAAGTCACAATACCAAAGAAGGTTCGGGATCGATTGAACGCTAAAGCTGGAGACTTCATCGAATATGAACTGCGAAGTGACTACGTGACCTTGAGGCGCGTTGAGCCCGTTGACTTGGCGTTCCACTCCGCTCTCTCCGGCTCTCTGACTGAGTGGTCCTCACCTGAAGATGAAGAGGCTTTTGGTGACCTGTGAGGTTTGGCAGGTAGTAGTCGTCCCGTTCCCGTTCACCGATCGGGCCGCGCAGAAGAAGCGACCGGCAGTTGTGGTCAGTCAGAAAACATTCAACCGTCACGGACACAGCGTTATGGCTATGGTCACGTCGGCTTCGAATTCATGGCCGAGTGATTGCGCGATTCGCAACCTCAGTGCCGCCGGTCTTCCACATCCATGCGTGATCAGGCTCAAACTATTTACGATTGACAATCGATTCATCCTCAGAAGACTCGGGACGCTAGCTGCCGGCGACCGCGAGGACATGATTGCCCAGATGAGATCGATTTTCGCGCTCTAGGCCGGCCCCAAGGCTCGTTCATGATTACAGCATCGTTACCTGGTGAGCTTACAGCGAAGCGCGAGTTGCGTTATGAGGGCGCTGCCATTTCCGGCATCTTGAACCGATACCGGCCCTCAAATATAGCTCCGAACTCCCCGAGAATCTGCTCGTGGATTGCCGCGTTATCCGTCAGCAAGTGCGGTCCGTGGAGGCTTACCGGGTTGCCCTTCATATCGGTGCACCGGCCGCCTGCTTCTTCAGTGATCAGGATGCCGGCGGCCATGTCCCACGGCTTCAGCCCGAGTTCCCAGAACGCTTCCAATCGCCCACAGGCAACGTAGGCAAGGTCGAGCGCCGCCGAGCCGGCTCTTCGCACGCCATGCGTAATCATTCCAAGCTGGTAATAGAAATGGATGTTCGCGTTTTGGTGCCGCTTCTGACTTGGAAAGCCGGTAGCTACCAGTGATTCTTCCAGGCGAGCCACCTTTGACACGTGAATCGGCCGATTGTTCAACACGGCGCCGCCACCTCGCTCGGCCGCGAATAACTCTTGTCGAGTGGGATCGAAAATGACGCCCGCGATTAACTCACCCGCACGCTCCAGCGCCAGTGTGACGTTGTAGGCCGGAAAGCCATGCGCGAAATTGGTGGTGCCGTCAACCGGGTCCACATACCAACGGTATTCGGAGGGCGCTTCATGGCCGCCGCCCTCTTCCGCAAGAATCGAATGCTCCGGAAAATTCGCCCGAAGGCGCTCGACAATCAGCTTCTCGGAGGCCCGGTCCGCTTCGGTGACCAGGTCGAATTCGCCTTTCAGCTCAAAGCCGATGCGGCGTTCGGCGTAGTCCGACAGAAGCGCGCCGGCTTCCCGAGCGATGTCGATGCCGATATCGAGAAAAGACGCCAAACCCGGTCACGCTTCGTACAAGTACTTGATATCGTGCTTAAACACGAAGAGATTCGGCTCGCCGGCGCGGGTAAGACGAATAAAATTCGCATCGTAAAACTCGATCAGCCCGGTCACCTCCGAGTTGTCACTCAATCGAAGCCGCACGGGGATGCCGTGCTCGATCAGGTGCCGCAGATATTTCACTTCCTGAAAAGTCTGCTCTGGCGCTTTTTGCTGTGATTTGGAGGCCATGCCGCTCGCGTGATCAACGGCCTTGTCCTCTGGGCGTTGAGTCCTCAAACTCTCCATAATAGCCGTTACGGGTCAGCGCCCGCAAACCCGGCTGGCTCAAGGTCACTTTCAAAGCGTGAAAACGGGTCTTGGTCAGAGGGATATTGGCGGGATAAAAGCCGAGCATATATTGGGTCCGCAGTTCGCGTATGATGTCGGAAAAAGCGGTGTCAAGCTCCACGCCCGGGCTGGGCAGGAACACTCGGCCGCCGGTGCCGGCTGCCAGTGTCGTGAGTGCATTTTCACCGCCGACGTTTCGGCCAGCAGGATTGGTGATCGGAATTACGACGATAGGGTAGAGGACAGCATCGGAGGTTTGAGCGGCCTCGAGCGCCTCATGGAAATTCTTCGAGCTGGTGGTATCGCCGCCGTCGGTGACCACAACCAGCACGTGACGGCCTTCCCTGCCATCCAAATCTCGAGATGCCAGATATAGTGCGTCGTATAAAGAAGTCCCCCCTTCCGATTTCAATTGCTTCAACCCCTGTTCGAGGCGTAACAGCCGCCGTGTAAAACTGCTGTGCATTGTCACCCGCCAGTTGAAGCTGTATAGCGCGACAGCATCGTCCGGATTGCCTTCCCTGAGAAGAGCCCGCAAGAAGCGGGCCACGGAATCGAGCTCATATTTCAGCTCGATCCCGGTGGATGCGCTGGTGTCCACCAGCAAGGCAATCGAGAGGGGCTGCTCGGTGTGCCGCTCAAAGACGGCAAGCTGCTGTCTTACCCCATTGTCGGTAACGGTGAAGTCGTCTCGATTGAGCGAGCCGATCAGCCGCCCGGCGGCATCTTTCACCGTGACCAGGAGCCGGACTAAACGGACGTTGACTTTGAAAACGCTATCCTGCGCGGGCGCGGGAAAAACGCAAAGAGCGAAGATCCAGATCGCACGCGCTATCGCCCGGCCAGGGATTCGTCCCACTCGCCCTCGACCCACACTGCTCCGTCGCCGAAGTGTTCTTTCTTCCAGATTGGGACGAGTTTCTTCAGACGATTGATTCCTTCGAGGGCCGCCTCGAAGGCCGGCTTGCGATGCGGCGCTGTTACGATCACGGCTACGCTGGTCTCGCCGATCTCCATGCGGCCCAGCCGATGCACCATAGCGATGCGCCCGATCGGCAGAGTCCGCGCAATTTCGCGGCCGATACCGGCCATTACCTGGATCGCCATGGGCTCGTAACATTCGTAATCCAGAAATCGCGTTGCCCTTCCCTTAGTATTATTTCGGACTACGCCCTCGAAATTTACCAGGGCCCCATCTTCGCCTCGCAGCAACTGGCCTGAAATCGTAGCTGTATCAATCCGGTTCCGCGTCAGCGCGAAGAAATTGCCTTCGTACTCGTCTCGAATCTCTTGGGTGTACAACGATCCACCCGATCCGCCGCTTACCGGAGGAAGAAACGCCACTTCATCTCCGTCATGCACCATCGTCGATCGATCGCAAAACTGGCGATTGCAGGCGAGGACGATGGAGGACGCCATGTCCCGCATCCGCGGAAACTGCCCCGCATACCGATCGAACAACTCTCCCAAAAGCTCTTCGCCGCCGATCTCAATGCGGTCTTCCGAACGCCCTACAATGTCCTTCAAAAGCCCGAAAAACAGCACTTTCACGTGCACGCTGTCATAGTAACAGACTGGTCCCGGGAAGCCTGGGTTTCAGCAACTTACGGATCTGATACAATTCGACAACTCATGAGAACACTGGCGTTAGTTCTAGTTATGGCTGGAATCGCGGTTGCCGATTCCAAGAAGATCGTGGTGGTCGGCATGAGTGACGCCCTCCCCGCCTTCCAAAGCGTTTCCCCAAATGTCACTGTTGTTGCGGGCGATCGCGCCAAACTTGTCGAGCAGGTGGCGGACGCCGACGCGATCTTTGGCACAATCAGCCCGGAGTTGTTCCGGGCGGCCAAGAAGCTGAAGTGGGTTCAGATCTACAGCGCGGGGGTCGAGACCTACCGGTTTCCCGAATTCACCAATAGCAACGTGACCCTGACAAACTGCAAAATCATCCAAGGGCCGGAGATCGCCGATCATGCTTTTGCGCTGTTGCTCTCTTTGACGCGCCAGCTCAATCAACTGATTCCGGCGAAATCGAAGGAAGAGTGGCCGCGCGGCGAGTATCACCCGGTTGAGTTGCGCGGGAAGAAGGCGGTGGTGATTGGGGTAGGCGGCATCGGATCGCAAATCGCGCAGCGCGCGAATGCGTTCGGGATGACTGTCATCGGAGTCGATCCCAAAGACATGCCGCTCAACCCCTACGTAAGCAGGATGGTCACGCCTGACCGGTTGGATACCGTGTTGCCGTCGGCGGACGTGGTATTCGTCTCGGCGCCGCATACGCCACAAAGCGAAGGCATGCTGGGGCCAAAGCAGTTTGAAGAGATGAAGAAGGGTGCGTACTTTATCGCGGTTTCGCGCGGCAAGCTCTACAATACGGAAGCGCTGGTGAAGGCGCTCGATGAGCAGCGGCTGGCCGGCGCAGGCCTGGACGTAACAAACCCGGAGCCGCTTCCGAAGGGGCACGCGCTGTGGAAGTTTCCAAACGTGGTCATCACGCCGCATATCGCCGGTCAATCCGACGGCATCCACGCCAGGCAAGTGGAGTTGATGAAAGAAAACATCGCCCGCTTTGAGAAAGGCGAGCCTTTGCTCAACGTAGTGGACAAAGTGAAGGGCTATTGAAGCGGTGGAGGCCGAGTTGTGGCCAGGAGCATGTACGTCACGATCGCCGCGGCTGCCAGCCGGCGCTTTTCATCCAGCACGTCCACCCTGGACACGCAGAGCTGCTTCCCGGCGCGTAACAGATAAGCTCGCGCCGTCAGCTTCTTGCCCGCGATTGGCAGCAGGTAATTGATTTTCAGCTCCGCGGTGGTGGCCGGCCGCTGATCATCAAAGTGATAGCGAATCGCGTACCACGCGGCCTCATCTACCACCGACGCCGTGATGCCGCCATGCAGAACGCCATTGCTGTTCAGCAGTTCCGGCCTCAGCGTCAGTTCCACTGTCACTCCGTCCTTATGCTTGCGCACCACCCGCAAACCCAGATCGTGTTCGAAAGCCACATCGGTATGATAAATGGTTGGTGAGTTTTTTGTTCACATGAGAACTATCGCAGGACTGCTCCTTATTCTGACAGCCGCCGCCGCTCAGCCTGTTCCCGTCCGGATGGATGAATACATCGATGCCTGGAAAGCGGCCAAAGCCTACACCATTGCCGTCGCCGAGGCGATGCCGGCAGAATCCTACACCTTCAAACCGACTCCCGATGAGTTCACTTTCGCCGCTCAGATGATCCACCTCAGTCACGCAAACTATTACTGGTTCACGGCGGTCCTCGGCGAGAAGCGAACCATCCCCGATCCAAAGGCCGAAGACAAAGCCAGCGTCTTAGCCTATGTGCGGGACACGTTCGATTACTGCATCGGCGCTTTGGACCGCGTCACGCCCGCGCAGTTGAGCCAGACCGCGCCCGGAGTGGGCGGGCGGAAAAGCGGATCGGGGCGCGACGCCCTGCTCAACATGTATATGCACGTCGCCCATCACCGCGGCCAAGCGATTGTTTACTTGCGGCTGAAGGGCGTCAAGCCACCCGAGTATCTGTATTAACGTCCGGTCCTGCTTTGCAAACCGCATGAACTCGTTTCTACAAGATTTCCGTTTCGCGGTACGGATGCTGGTCAAGAACCCGGCTTCACCTTGGTCGCGGTTCTTGCACCCGGCTTTGGAATCGGGACGAACACCGGAATCTTCAGCATTGTCAACTCCGTGCTGCTACGGCCGCCGCCCTACCGGGAACCGGGGCGCGTCATCTCGGTCTGGAAGATTCCGCAGGAAGATCACGTCAACTTTTCCTCCTCCGAACTCGCCATCTGGCGGAAACAGGCGCAGGTATTCGAGAACCTCGGCGCTTCCGCCGGGAGCGGCTTTACTTTGACGGGCCGGCGATCCGGCTCTTTTCCTCGCCCAGATCGCGACTCCGTCGCTGTTTCAGGCGCTGGGAGTACCGGCCGCGCTGGGCCGCACGTTTCTCCCAAAGAAAGGCGAAGCGGAGCGTGACCACGAGGTTCTGCTGAGCGACAGGTTGTGGAGAAAGATTTGAACCGGACGCGAGGTAACCGCTTGATCGGTGTTGGGGACGGATGGCCGGCCAGTTAAGAACCTCGGGCCTCGGTGCTGTCTGCTTCAGTCCAACACAGGCACGAATGCCTGTGCCACTCGATGAGACGATCCCGCGAAGGATTTCGGCACTCACCGGACTCATTCGTCATTCTTGGGGTTGCACCGAAGCACACCAAACACGATGGTATGCCGGCAACAGTCGCGAGGTCCATCTGCTCCCGCGCACAGTTTGGCAAACGTTGACGCCCGAACAACAGGGTGTCATGCGTTTTCCGATCGGAGACTGATGTCTGTTTCAGTCCAACACAGGCACGAATGCCTGTGCTACTCGGACTGTTTGTGTGATGTCGGTTTCTGTATGGGCGGACGAGACAAATCCTGCTTCGAACTGCGATGGGGCCAGGTAGATGCCATGCTCCAGCATGTGATGGAAGAACTGACTAAATCGCCCCGTATCTGACTGCTTCGCGGATTCGAAATCGGTTACCGGCTCGGTCGTGAAAAAGAAGGTGAACATCGATCCAACCCGGTTCACAGTCACGCCCGCCGGCGGATTGGCCGTAAGCTGCGCCGTTCGCTTTTCCAGCGTTTCGTAAACCTCGAGATGCGATCGCAAGTACCGCACCATCGCCAGCCCGGCGCTCACCGCCACCGGGTTGCCCGACAGCGTGCCCGCCTGGTAAATCGGACCGACCGGTGCGATCCGGCTCATGATATCCGCGCGCCCGCCGTATGCGGCCAGTGGCAGTCCACCACCGATGATTTTGCCCAGAGTTGTCAGATCCGGGCGGATTCGGCAGATCTGCTGCGCCCCGCCTAGCGATAGCCGGAACCCGGTCATCACCTCATCAAAAATCAATAGGGCGCCGTGCCTCTTCGTCAGGTCGCGTAAGCCTTCGAGAAATCCCGGTTGCGGAGGAACACACCCCATATTCCCCGCGACCGGCTCGACAATCACAGCGGCGATCTGATCGCCCTGTTCGCGGAACGCCAGCTCTACGCCATCCAGGGAATTAAACGGAACAGAGATGGTGGTCCCCGCAAAAACATCCGGCACGCCCGCGGTATCCGAGATCCCGAGCGTCGCCATCCCCGAGCCCGCTTTCACCAGCAGGGAATCGACGTGGCCGTGATAGCAACCATCGAACTTGACTGTGAGATTGCGTCCGGTGAACCCGCGCGCGACGCGCAGCGCGCTCATCGTGGCCTCGGTCCCGGAGTTCACCAGACGCACCATCTCGATCGACGGAACGCATTCGGTAATCAGCTCGGCCAGCTCGGTTTCGCGGCCGGTCGGTGCGCCGAAGCTGGTCCCCACCTCGAGTACATCGCGCAATGCTTGGATCACGGCCTCGGGACGATGCCCGAGAATCAGAGGACCCCACGAACACACATAGTCGATGTATTCGTTCCCGTCCACGTCGTAGAGGCGTGAGCCATTACCACGCGCGATGAACGGCGGAGTGCCGCCCACGCTGCGAAAAGCCCGGACCGGAGAATTAACACCGCCCGGGATGAACTTCTGGGCTTGGGCGAAGAGAGCTTCAGAACAGGAGTGGTTCACGCGGCCTGCTCAATCAACCCGCATTCTCGCGCGCGATCAACTTCTGCAGGAAGAAGTTCATCACCACTTCATGGAGTGTGCCATTCAGGTTCTTGAGCAGCCGGCTCTTCAAGCCGAGATACGGCTGCGTGCCGGCGAACAGATCCTGCATCAGGTCTTGAAATCGCGGGCTGCGGCGAATAAACTGCACCATCCGCGCGGGAACCGTGCTGCACAGAAATCGTCCAACGAACACGCGCTTTGCGAGGCACGCTCCGAATTCCAGGTCGGCCGTAAAATCCCGCCGCAGCAGCCCTATGTAGGCCTGCGCCTTTTCCGCAATGGAGTGCGATTCATTGAGCACAACCTGGCTTGCAAGGTCGCCGGATCGCATGGCGTAGTAAATTCCCTCGCCGGTAATTGGATCAACCAGGCCGCCTGCGTCGCCTACGGCGAGCCATCCGTCGCCGGCCACGCGATTGTTGCGCCAAGCCGACCTTTGCAGCGAGGGCAGCATGTGGCCATAGAAGGAGGCTCCCTTGTACGAGATGCCCTTCTCTTGCATGTACCGCTCCAGGCGCGCGCGCAGAGATTGCGCCGGCTCGCCTTTACCGCAGATCCCCACCGACAAGTGTCCGCAGCGCGGAAACACCCAGATGTAGCCTTCCAGGTTCGGCAGAAATTGAATATCGATATGGTCCTGCTCGGAGGGGACGTAGTAGCCGAGAGCGTACATCGTATCCGAAGCGGTCCATTGTGTTCCGACGTTGCGTAAGGAGTTGCGCGCGCCCGTGGCCACCACGCAGAAGTCGGCGTCCAGGGAGCCATTCCGGGTCCGGATCGACCAGCCCTGTGTCTTGCGCTCTACTTCGAGCACGCGGCATTGCTCCAGTTGCGCCCCGGCGTTTTCAGCGCGCTTCAGCAGCATTCGATTCAGATCGAGGCGTGAGTAGATCACCAGCGGCTGTGTCAACCCCAGCTTGGCAGCGCCGGCTTTGGGCGCGGATAAATACGTGTCGTTGACGATTTTCTTGGGGGTGTCGTTCTCGATCAGAAACGGGTACTCGTGATAGGCCTTATAGGTCAAGCCACCCCCGCAGGGCTTTTCCCATGCCAGCTTCTCGTCGAAAACGATCGTCTGCAAGCCGGCTTTCGCCAGGCGCTCCGCCGCGAATGAACCGGCCGGACCTCCTCCCAACACGACGATTTTTTTCATGGCAGGGATCTCATGGCGGGGGCGGCGCGGAACGCTCCGGCGCGATCGGAGGATGGCCTGGGGGCAAGGCTGGCGATCGCATGCTTTCATGCGGGTTGCTGGCTGAACCCGAACCGGCGCGACTCTTTACCACCCATCGGTCTCCGTTGCGCTGCAGAAGGTACTTCATTTCCATTCCATTATTCGCAGGACCGTCTTTCGCCCGGAAATAAACCAGCGCGTCGGCTTCGTTCTTGCGGAATGCCACCGATCCGACGCTCACGTCCATGGACACCAGGTCCGGGCGCTTGGCCAGATAGTCGAGGATCCCTTGCCGCACGGCCTCTGGGTTTTGGATGTCCTTGCGGCAGCCTGGCAGCAACAAGGCCGCGCAGAGCAGGCCACCTACAAACCCTTTCACGATTCAATTATAACGACGCCGATTTGCCATCCCAGGGCCTGCCCGGGTGAACCGTCTCATCGCGTTCTTCCACGCGATCATACAGGTGCAGCGCGGAAATCGTTCCAAGGCTGGTGTTGTAAAGACTGGTCAGCCCCAATCCCTCCTTCAGATCCTCTTCGAATTCATGCAGTGCCTTGAGTTGCCAGGCTAGCGCCGGAACCTGTTGCTTAGAAGGTGTTAGCCAATACTGTTGGTAACCGCCGTTTACCAGAGCCCCAATCTCACTACCGATCATAAGACCGGCGCGATCCACATGCGGACGGCTATTAGCCACATCGGTAACAATGGCGCCAATACCGTCGCGGGTAAGTCGCACGCGGCCAGAGCCTTCCGTTTGGGAGGCAATTCCCAACTTCTGCACGCTTTCCATACGTTCGTTGAAAGCGGGGATGTGTACCTTCGCGCGGCGAAAAAACATGTCAGTACTATAATGCCAGAGTGCAATTTCTCCTGTCCCTGGATGAAGGAACTACCAGCGCGCGAGCCGCGCTCTATGATGAGCAAGGCCGGCGGACTGCGCTTGAATCGGCGCCGTTTGGCAGCCGCTATCCGCATCCCGGCTGGGTAGAGCAGGATGCCGAAGAGATCTGGAGCGCCCAGCTTGATGCAACGCGCCGCACCCTGCGGGCGGGCGGCGTGCAAGCGGGATACGTAAACGCCATCGGCATCACGAATCAGCGAGAGACCACCATAGTCTGGGATCGCAAGAGTGGAAAGCCTGTCAGTCCCGCGATTGTGTGGCAATGCCGCCGCACGTCTGAATTCTGTACGGCGCTGGCGGCCTCGAATCAGGCTGCGACCATCACGAACAAGACTGGCCTGGTGGTGGATGCGTACTTTTCGGGCAGCAAAATCCGGTGGATTCTCGAGAACGTTCCGGACGCAAAGGCCAAGGCGCAGAATGGCGAGCTGCTCTTCGGCACAGTCGATACGTGGCTGATCTGGAAGCTCACCGATGGCGCAGTGCACGTGACGGATTGCTCGAATGCCTCGCGCACCATGTTGATGGATCTGGGCTCCGGCGCATGGGACCCCGCTCTGCTCGACATCTTTGGAGTGCCCCGCGCGATGCTGCCGGAGATCGTGCCATCGAGCAAAGTGGTGGGCATTGCCGCGGGTCGTCATTTCGGAGCGGAGATCCCGATCGCGGGTATTGCCGGCGACCAGCAGGCCGCGCTGTTCGGACAAGCGTGCCACCGGCCGGGGCTCTCGAAAAATACGTACGGCACCGGCTGTTTCGCGCTGATGCACACCGGCGGGCGGCAGCCAGTCTCACGGAATAAGCTGCTGGCCACGCGCGCGGCCTCGCTCCAGGAGGGCGCACAGTTCGCTATCGAAGGGAGCATCTTCATCGCGGGAGCCGCGGTGCAGTGGCTTCGTGACAAGCTCGGCGTCCTAGCAACCGCCACCGAGTCGTCGCAAGTTGCGAGTTCCGTCGAAAACACGGGCGGCGTTTACCTGGTTCCGGCGTTCGTAGGCTTGGGCGCGCCGCATTGGGATTCGGATGCGCGCGGGCTAATCACCGGAATTACGCAAGGCGCCGGCCGCGCCGAGATCGTCCGCGCCGCGCTCGAATCGATCGCATACCAAACACGCGAGCTGGTGGAAGCGATGGAGGCGGACAGCGGAGAAACACTCCAGGAATTGCGCGTGGACGGCGGCGCGGCGGCCAACGATTTCCTGATGCAGTTCCAGGCGGACATTCTGGGCAAGCGAATCGTGCGGCCGCAAGATACCGAGACGACCGCGCTGGGAGCGGCGTACCTGGCCGGGCTAGCGACAGGCTTTTTCAAAAGCCTGGACGAGATTGACCGGTTCTGGCGGGCTGAGCGCGTTTTCGAGCCGGCCATGGAGGCGGGCCGGCGCGAGGAGTTATATGCCGGATGGAGGACCGCGGTGGAGCGCTGCCGGTTGCGATCTTAACCCGCACTTCTCACAAGCCTGGGTCTCGACGCGGCACGCACGCGTGTTCCTTTGCGGGGCGGCCGGGCAATGACCAGATTGAAAGATCAGGGTCTTCGTCTAAGTGCAACACAGGCAGGAATGCCTGTGCCACTTTAGCGCCGCGGCACCGGCCACCATCGCACAAACCCATCCCGGTTCGGCATTTTGACTTGCGGTAGAGATTTCGCGTCGAGCAGGGCGTCCTTCGCCACGACCCCGTCGATCGACAGAATATAGGCCGTCACCGCGTACACTTCATCGTCCGTCAACGACTGCGGCGATGTGGGGGGCATCGCGCGCCGAATGTAATCGAAAAGCGTCGTGGCCGCCGGCCAATAGCTTACCGCAGTCTTTACCGGCTTGCCTGAGGTAAGCGAACCGATACCTCCTGTCAGCCGCTCCATTGGATTGCCAGCGCCTTGCAGCCCATGACAAGCCTGGCATTTCTGAGCGTAGACTTTTTCTCCCGCCGCAACAGAACCGCTCCCCGAAGGTAATCCCCTGCCGTCCGGCGCGATGGTGATGTCTATCTTTCGAATTTCATCAGGCGTTAACGGACGCCCGAGACTTGGATGCTGCGCGCCGCCCACGCTGCTCACCCAAATAGACGAGATCAGGCACAGCCACGCCGGAACAAGGCAAGCCGGTCTATGAATAGGCATTCTTCACCGTCCCGTCGGCTTCGATGCTCCAGCTCTGAATGCCATTGAAGTGATAGCCCTGACCGGGCGCATACTGGGACGTCCACTCGGATCTGGTTGGCTGTACGGCTCCGGTCTCGTCGGTGGCCCGGCTCATCAGTAGGGAAGGCCGCCCATCCCACTGCCATGGAAGCCGAAATCGGGTGAGAGCTTTGGGTAAAACCGGCTGGCCCAGAGCGGCGAGCGCCCAGGTTCGTCCGCCATCCGCGGACAGCTCGACTTTAGAAACCCGGCCTGCTCCGGACCATGCCAGCCCGGATATTTCGTAAAATCCCGGCCCTTTCATGGCGATTCCGAACGACGGCTTGAGGATGATGGATTTCACGGCCTGGAGGAACATGTATTGGCGCGCCTTGCCGTTGGGCATCAATTCCGTGTAGTGCGCGGTCTCATCTCTTGCATCCACCGGTACATCCATCAGCTTCAACCGGCGAAGCCATTTCACATTCATGTTGCCTTCAAAGCCTGGAAGCAACAGGCGCATCGGATAGCCTTGCTCGGGGCGAATGGCCTCGCCGTTTTGATAGAGAGCAATCAAGGCGTCATCGAGGCATTTCTCGATCGGCACGCTACGGCTCATGGCGGCCGCGTCGGCACCCTCGGCGATCGCCCATTTCGCTCCGCTGGCTACTTCAGCTTCAGCGAGAAGAGTGGCCAGCCGCACACCAGTCCATTCAGAGCAGGAGAGCAGCCCATTGAGCCCGGCCGCGGTGGTTTGCACGGGGCGTGCCTGGGCAAACGCTCCACTGTTGCCGGGGCACTCGATGAAACAGATGTGCGTTTCCATGGGATATCGTATAAGCGCATCGAGAGAGAATGCCAGCGGGCGCTTCACCATTCCATGAATAAATAATTCGTGCCGGCTTGGATTAATATCGGGAATGCCGTTGTGGTGCCGCTCAAAATGCAGTCCGTTGGGCGTAATGGTTCCTTCCAAAAGGTGCAGTGGCGTCCGAGAGGAACCGGTTCCGGGCCGTCCTGGCGCGGCCGTGAAGATACGCTGCACTTTCTCCTGCCATTTGGATGGCATGCCATAGCCTGAAAAGGAGCGGCCGGGTGTCTTCATCCACTCCGGCGCATCCACTCCGGATTCGCCGGCCTGAGCAGTACTTAATCCAACGCCCGCGATTGCTGCCGTAAATAGTGTCCGGCGGTCGAGCTTGTTCATCAGAAGTTCACTCGCAAGGCGAATTGAATCTGACGGCCTGTATTGTCGATCGTGCTCAGGATCTTGCCGAAGCTGGGCGACCCGGCCGAGCTGCTGGACGGTCCGTTAAAAATTGGATTGTTAAACAGCTTGAAGAATTCGGCCCGAAACTCAACGTTGCCGCCCTCTCCAAGTTGACGGACTGGAATTTTCTTGATCGCCGAGGCGTCCCACCGTTTCTGGAATGGATTGCGGAATGCTCCCCGCGTGGATGGTCCGGATAGACGGCCGCTGCCGCCGGGCGTGATCGTGTAGTACTGGTCGCCGGGGCCGCCGTAAGGCGACAACGGACCGAATGTGGTCCCGCCAGTGAGCAAGGGCGTCGTCTGGACACACGACGCGTTCAGGTAACTATTGAGCTGTTGTTTTGGATCGCCGCCCGAACTTAACGGGCAGTTGGGTAAGACCAGGCCGTAGCCGCTCACGCCGGTGAGCGATGAACCGCCGATGCTTTGCCCGATGGTGCCTGGGAAACCCGACTGAAACGTCGTGATACCCGCGACCGACCAGTTGCCGAAGATGGCATTGAGAAAACCCTTGTGAAAGCCGGGGATGTCGTAAAGATAGGTCACTACCATTCGGTGCGGGATATCAAAACCGGCGAGTCCTTTGTTCAAATCGAGAAGATATTGATTGCCGAGTGGCGCGCCACCAACTTCGAACCCATTGCTATTCGCATAGTTATCGATTGTTTTCGAGAAAGTATATGCGGCTTTGAAGTAGAATCGGCTCGCAAACCGGTGGCTGATCGTAAAAAGAAGCGCGTCGTAAAACGATTTGCCATTTCCGGTGATACCGAACAGCCCTCCGGAGCTTATTCCGATGGCGGGCACGCGCGCCTGGAGATTCGCGGACGAATTGGTGGTCAGTCCTAAGGGTCCCGGGTTGTTGGCATTTACAAACAGAGCCGTATTCAGCAACTGGCTGGCTGTCAGCCGCAAGGCGTGCGCCCCCAGATAACCCGCTTCCACGGTCCACTGCGGCAGGAATTCAGCCTGGACCGTGAAATTCCATTGTTGCGTATACGGGGTATGCAGCAGCGAGCGATCTAACTCTGTCGCGCTGAGGAGTGGCTGATTGAAAATCGGGCTGCCATTCGAGCTGTAACCCTGGATGGACGCAAACGGAGGGAACAGCGGAAAGGCGGATGGCAAGGGTAACTGAGGGAATGGGTTGGCAAGCAAATTGGACTGGTTCTGGTTGATCAAATCGGTCCCAAGATAGCCAGGCTCTTCCACCGCCGGATTCAAGACCTGATCGATGCCACCGGCGATCCGCATATGATAGATGCCGTAACCGCTGCGAATGGCAAACTTGCCGTTGCCGAAGACATCCAAAGCCATTCCGGCGCGAGGCGCGAAGTTCTTCTTCTCCGACGGCAATATTGTGGAGGGAGTTCCCAGCGTGCCAAACCCTTTCAGGCCTTCCGGGATCGCCCAACCTTGCTGCAACCCGGGGCCCCCCATCAAACGGACGGCTGGCGACAGGCGTTGCGCATCAAAGCTGGAGATAAAGTTGTGAACGTCGCTGATATTACCCAGATAATCGTAACGCAGGCCCAAATTGACTGTGAGCCGTTTGGTGACACGGAAATCGTCCTGAAAAAATCCAATATAGTCGTGAGCCCGATATCCGTTTCCGGTGATCCCGGTGCCGATCGTAATTTCAAGGGGCGAGCCAATTAAGAAATCGCGAAAAGACAGATCGGCCGCTCCGGCGAGGGGTTTCCCGTAAAGCTGGTCGGCGATCGAGTTACTAAACCGGAGCACGCCTCGATCAATCGGCGCGTTGAAGTTGAACTGATATCGCCTGGTCTCGAAACCGAAGCGCATCGTATGTTTGCCGCGAATGTAAGACACCATGTCGCGAAAATCGAAGCTGGCATTGTGCTGCGTCTGATCGACGCTCGCCGAGGCTCCGCAACAATTCAGTTGATCGTTGAAAGTCAGGTTGGATAGACCGGGCTGGATCGACGCATCGAATCGCGACATTCCAATGTCAGCCAGGGTATCCCGCTGCAAGGAGCTGATATCACGTTTATTCCAGGTAAACCCGTAGGTCAGCTCGTTCACGAGATTCGATCGGATGATATGTGTATCTGTCAGTGCTACGTTATCGTTTCCGAACAGATACTCATAGGATTGTCCCAAGCTGCCATTAGCGCCACCCTGATTTACCAGCGCCCCCGAGCTATAGAATACTGTGCCGCTGAGGTGGTTCGCGCCGAACGGCGTATCGAAGTCATGATCGATTCGGCTGGTAACCTGATTTGAATGGTAGGCTACCGGCGAGGAGAACGTGAATGTGCCCAGTTGGCCTGCGGGCGCGCCGATTCCGCTGGGCAAGAGGTGGCCTCCATACGGACCAGGCGCGTTGAGGATCTTCACCGCGACTGGATCGATGGCCGAGACAGGGAGTCCGAAGGCCGGGGCGAGACTTGCGGCGTCGCGTGTTGCCGGAAGCACGGGCAACGAGCCATTCACCGATCCCGACACACCGTTTCGTTGGCGTAGTCCTTCGTAATTGGTGAACCAGAAAGTCCTCTTCAAGCCTGGAATGGGGCCGCCCAGCGATCCCCCGAATTGATTCTGGATTAGAACCGGCCTGGGAGTCCCGTTCCGATTGAAGAAGAAATCGTTTGCATTGAGAACGCCGTTCCTCAGGTACTCATAGGCGACGCCATGATATTGGCTCGAGCCTGAGCGAGTAATCAGAGTAATATTCCCGCCGGAGCTAAATCCCGATGTAGCGTCGTAGAGACTGACCTGTGTACGGAACTCCTGCACAGCATCGGGATTCGGCACCGGCACCACGCCACCGGCCAGTGTGTGGAACTCAAAATTGTTTGCATCCACGCCGTTCAGCACGTAATTGTTCTCTGTGGACCGGGCGCCGGCCACGAACATCGCCTGAGAACTCTGCAGGATCGTCGCCGAGGGCGAGGTGAGCTGCGCGCCCACGCCGGCATCTGTCCCCAAAAGATCGAACACGTTACGAGTGGGCAGTGGCAGACTTCCCGCTATGCGCGCGCTCACGGTGGCGCCCAGCGTGGCGCTAGTGGTCTGGACCACTTGCGCATCGCTTCGTACAGTAACCTCTTCCGTTGACGTGCCGACAGTTAGTTTGGCATTCGCCACCGTGATTTCCGTGAGGCGGACCGTGAGATCCGGCAGCACCTGGCGCTGAAAACCCGAAGCTTCCACCATTACCTGGTAGCCACTGGCGGGTGGTAACACCGGGAACAGGAAGGTGCCATCGGCCTGGGTCTTCGTCTGGCGCGAAAGAGCTAACGCCTGGTTGATCAGCGTCACCGCAGCCTGTGGCACAACCGCGCCACTCGAGTCGGCAATCCTTCCCTGAATGGACCCGGTGGACGAGCTTACCTGGCCGAAGGCGCTGGGACACGCCGCCCACGCAATGAGAAGAACGGCGTTAATTCGAAATCTCGGCATACTGAAGCCTCCAGAAGATCCGATGCGGCAGGTTTAGTCTAATGCATCAAACGGCAAAGGGCCACTCGAATTCTTCTTTATTCTCCGGTTTCTATCGAACAATTTCAGGCCTGGAGGCTGAAAATCCTTAAGACGACAACCACGTTAGGTGGCTTGGAGGTTTTATCTAATGAAGTGAGCTAAAACGGATTGAAAACCTTTAATGTTGGCTGTCGAGTTCCGGGTTGCTTGTATTAGAATGACTCCAGCCAGCTAGGGCACGATTGAGCTCAAGGAGGCAATATGGCAAACCGTCGAAGCTTTCTCCAGACTCTATCCACGATTCCGTTGATCGGAACGGTATGCTCCACGCGAGCTTACGCATCCATCGAAAAAGGGCGCGAAAAAGGGCGCGAAAAAGGGCGCGACTATTTCAAGGAGCTCGGAGTCCCGCCGATCGTCAACGCGTGCGGAAACTACACCAAGTTTACGGCCTCGCTCATGCCCAGGGAGGTCATGCAAGCGATGGAGTATGCGTCCACGCGTTACGTACGCCTCAACGATTTGCAGGACGCGGTGGGAGCGCGAATTGCCACGCTGGTAGGCTCGGAGGCGGCGATGGTGAGCGCGGGCGCGGCTTCCGCCATTTCGCTTGGCACCGCGGCTTGCATCACCGGAAACAACCCGGATTTTATACGCCGGATACCTGAGACTTCGGGCATGAAAAGCGAAGTCCTGATCCCCAAGGCGCATCGGAACAGCTACGATCACGCGATTCGGGCGAGCGGCGCGAAACTGATTGAGGTTGAGACGGCGAGCGAGCTCGAGAAGGCGATCGGCCCGAAGACCGCCATGCTGGCGTTTTTCAATCTCCACGAACCCGCCGGGCCGATCAAAGCCGCCGAGTTCGCGGCCATCTCCAAGCGGTATGGTATCCCCGCTCTGGTGGACGCCGCGGCCGATATTCCACCCATCGAGAACCTTTCGAAATTCAGCAAACTTGGGTTCGATCTGGTGTGCATTTCCGGCGGAAAAGCGATTTGCGGCCCGCAAAGCGCCGGCTTGCTGCTTGGGCGCCGCGACCTGATCGAAGCCGCGAAGCTCAACACCTCGCCCAACAGCGGCTCGATTCATCGGGGCATGAAGGTGAACAAAGAGGAGATTCTCGGGATGTTGGTCGCCCTCGAAACATATCTGAAGAGGGACCATGCGGGCGAGGAGAAGGAATGGGAGCGCCGGGTTGCGGTGATTGCCGCGGCTGCGCACACGGTCGAGGGTGTTGCCGCCGAGCTCTGGGTTCCGCCCATCGCAAGTCACCTGCCACACGTCAAGGTGCGATGGGATCAGGCGAGAATTTCGAGTTCGGTCAAGGATGTGATCGCCGCACTGAGGGAAGGCGATCCGTCGATCGAGGCGAACCCCGATTCAACCGAGGGTCTCATTCTTGCCACATGGACTCTGAAGCCAGGAGAAGAAAAAATTGTCGCCGCTCGCCTTCGCGCGGTTTTGAAAAGCGCCAGCCAACAAGTTGCGGCGCGCTGAGTGGAACAGGCGCGTTAGCGTCACAGTAAAGTAATATTTGGCACCACGCGGTCTTCTTTATATCGCGCTGTTTAAGCTGCTCAAGGGCGTCCTGCTCGTCATCGTGGGCGCCGGCGCTCTCAAGCTGCTTCACAAAGATGCCGGTGAAGCCGCGATGCACTGGATCGACATGCTCCGGGTCGATCCCGACAGCCGCTTCATCCATGCGCTGCTCGCCAAGGTGCTGTTGATCGACGATCACAAGCTGAAGGAGATCAGCGCGGGCACATTCTTCTACGCGGCGCTCCTGCTGACGGAAGGCATCGGACTCTTGATGCGCAAGCACTGGGCCGAATACTTCACCGTTGTCACGACGGCCCTGCTCATGCCGCTCGAGATCTACGAGATCGTGGAGCGCGCGAGCGTGATGAAGTTTCTTGTACTGGGAGTGAATGCCGCCATCGTTTGGTATTTGGTAGCAAAGCTGATGCGGGACCGGAAAGAGTCACACGCCACGGTGAGCACGGCCGCCTGAACTGCGCGCTTAGCTCGTCGGATTCCAAACGTACTTCCCGTCTTTGTTGATGTAGCCCTCGCGGCCGCCAACCCACACCGGCGCCAGCCCCGCATGAAAATCTCCCGCATCGTCGAACTGTGGATTGATGACAAACTTGCCATCCTTGTCGATGTAGCCGAAGCGTTTGGCGAGCGCTACCAGCGCCACTCCATCTGAGAAGTCGCCGGCCGAATCGAATTGAGGATTGATCGCCATCTTGCCCGATTTGTCGATATAGCCAAACCGATCGCCTGTGCGTATCGCTGCCCGGCCATCGTGGAAATCGCCGGCGGTCGAGAACTGCGGATTGATGGCGATCTTGCCCGATTTATCGATGTAGCCGAACTGGCTGCCCAGCTTGACCACCGCCAATCCGTCCGAGAAGTTTCCCGCCTCATCGAACTGCGGATTGATCACCAGCTTGCCATCGTGGTCGATAAACCCCCAGCGGTTGTTTACCACCACCGGAGCCCGGCCATCGCCAAACCGGCCCGCCCCGTCATATTGCGGATTGATGACGAACTTTCCCGACCTATCGATATACCCGAGCTTGGGACCAATGCCCACCATCGCACGGCCGTCGGAGAAAGGGTCCGCCATGTCAAATTGGGGCGCAATGGCCAGCTTCCCCTGGCGGTCCACGTAGCCCCACCGGTTGCCGAGTTTCACAGGCGCGTAGCCATCTGCAAACTGCTCGGCATCGTCGAACTGAGGCTGGATGGCGATCTTCCCGGCCTTGTCGATAAAGCCGTACTTGCCGTTGACCTTGACCGGATACAGCAACGCGCCGCTCACCGTCGAAAGCGCGATCACGATCGACAAAAGCAGCAGTAGCCCAACAATAATGGCAAGATTACGCCCAGTAAGATCGAGGCGGCGATGTGTACGTTCTACCGGGTAAGTCTGTGGATTCATTGCTTCACCTCTGCTTTCTAACCTGACGCTTAAAACATGCACGCATGGTTCCACTGGTAACCGCGTGTTTTGGCGTGGCATCTAACGTGTAGGGAGTTAACGTATGATAAATCCGAGAAATGGACTTTTAGCCGTTGGATTCGCTGTATTGGCGGTGGTGGCAGTGGCTGGCTGGGCTCGCAAACCGGCTAGCGCTCCTCAAGCATCTTATTACGATCAAAATGGACAGCCTGTCTATGGCGCGACGCAGCCGGTGTCCGTCAATCAGCCGTGTGTGCCTGCAAGCGGCGATGTGAATTCCCGCGGCTACCAGCCAGCGGTTTATTCAACTCCCTACCAGGATGACCGCTCCGTGTCCGATCGATATATACTCAGCATTCATCGGCCGGTTCGGGTGATCAGCCGCCAGAGCTACGTCCAAGAGAGCGCCCCTGTCTACACCGCACGCGACGTCGTGCGTACGCCGGAGGGGCGGTCGAAAGGAAAGTCAGCCGCTATCGTCGCCGGAAGCGCGGCAGGCGGGGCTGCGATCGGCGCGATTGCCGGAGGTGGTAAGGGGGCTGGTATCGGCGCACTGGCGGGTGGCGGAGCGGGCTTCATCTACGATCGGCTGACGCATAACCATCGCTAGCTTAGCTATAGCTAAGTGCGGTTCTTCAGAAATACACTAACGTTATTATTAATTATTAGGTTGGACATCCGGCTTCGCTTGTGGGATCGTACAGGTGTTAGCGATCATCAGAAAACGTAGTTTTCTGGACATGAGTCGGCAGTGCCTTGGCGGCATTGTTTAGCTTGAGACGAAGGTAGCCGAGGTAGCCGTTCAGGTAGTGGTTGCTGCCGAAGTTCCCCGATGACAGGTTGAA
>JBPCOQ010000139.1:0-5473 GCA_051000095.1 Bryobacteraceae bacterium
GGTATCAACCGTTTCTCCGGCTTCGCATCCAACCTGCCCACAGATGCAAAGCCGGAGAAATGCTCCTTCCCCATCGAATCCGCTGTCTTTTACGCCAACGGATGATTTACAAAAAGCCAAAGTCCAGAGGCGACCTTCGGTCGCCCGGCAGGTGACGAGATCACCTGCCCCACAAAGGCATGAGAGCAAATGGTATGGCTGCTACCAGATGGGGAGTGGCAGGTCGCCCGGGCTGAAGGCCAGGCCGAGGCTGATACGCTCGGAATTCTTTCTGAACGCATCGTTCTGCGTGGTGTAATGCCGGTAGTCGTAGCGGAACTCCATGTGCATGGCGTTCGCCAGTTTATATGTCGCGCCTACGCCGCCTTGATAATTCCGGAACTTACCGAGCGATTGCCCTACCGTCGATAGATCGGAGTAGTAGGCATTGGCTCCCAGGCTCCAACGCCGCAGACCCGTGTACGAGTAATTGCCACCGGCACTGGTTTGGCGAGAGGTGAGATAAACTCCATTACCGGGACTGGCGCCAGTATCGGCGGTAAAGACCAGTGAAGAGCGCTCGAAGCGGCGCGCCAGCCGGGCCTCTAAATAGGGAATGACAACCGTGCGGTCAAATTGGACGACCGCAACGCTACGGCCTACGATTGCCGCGATGGCGGGATCGATGGAAACCTGCGTCAACCCTCGCGTCGTTACAACCCCAGCTCCGGCCTTGGCGCCGAGTTCCCACCTGCGTCCCAGCCCGAGGTTCCACCCCAACGTGGCAATGTGTAGGTCAGAATCTCCGAAGGTCCTCTGAAAATCGTAATGAGCTAAGTTATAGTACAGATCAACAGTCTGCCTGCGCGTTATTCGGTAGGAAACACCGGCGCGCGCGGCGTATCCGTCCAGGCCCGCCAGGGCGAAGGAGCGCCGCCGCACGATAAAGCCTTCACCTCCGAAACCGAACGACAAACGAGCGGACTTTTGCCACGTAAGATCCACGCGCGATTGCACAAAATTTGTCCGATTGTCGAATAATTCATTGGTTGGCACGGCGAACAAATCCGTATTCGTCAGAGGCAGATACGAAAAGCCGCCATTCGCGAGACTGCTCGTGCCGACTGTCTCCTTGAGATCGAGATTCAGCCTTCGGGTAAGGATCCGTCCATACGCTAGGTTGAGAAATTGGTCGACGCCGTCGAAGTACTGATTGTTTGCATAGTGCCGGTAGGTGCCGTGATAATCGACGCTCAACTCGTCTCGCTTCCATCTGCGTGAGCCAACTACTCCGAATCCAGCTTCAACCCCATAGTCCCCGCCCACGTTAAGAAGCTGACCTTGTCCATTGCTAATGACCGGTGTTAATCCGGAATCGTAGACACCGTTGAGCTGTCCGTAAAACCGGAAATCGATCAGCTTGCCGCCGCGTTCGCCGATCAGGCTCTTGTCCCGGCTGAGAATGGAGGGACCTTGATACTCTTGAGATTTTTCAGGCTCGGACCCAGCCGGTGGCGCAGGTTGTGCAGGCGCCTGCCCGTACAAGGCGCTCGCTATCAGGGCGCCTAAAGCGAACGTCTGGAACGACCGTTTAAACAACCGCCTCAATTCCTTCTCCATCAATCTGATCTTGCCACAGTTATCTATCGGCCAAGCCACGCGGATACTACAGACCCGCGGAGCGCGGCCGGAGAATCATGCGGTGCGCTTCATTTGGACCGCGTCCCACAGGCACAGCTTGCGTTCGAAGTAGCTCACATTGGTAAGCAGGGCCGGGCCGGCCGCCCGGAATCCAAACACCGCATCTTCGATCGAGGGCTTATTCTCGCGGATGGAGCGGTAGAAGTTGCGATGGTGCTCGAGGTGCGCATCGAATCCGGCCGGCGGCTCATAGCGATCGTCGCGCTCTGGCCGAATGCTGTCGGCTCGGGCGGGAACCGCCGGGTACTGCTTTCGGTACTCCTCGAGGAACTGCTTCTGGGTGGCACGCGGGAACGTGTCGATGGAATAGCCAGGCTCGGTCTCGCGCGGCCGGCGCGCCAGCGTCAGTGAGTTGTAGCCGGTGGTCATGGTGCCTTCACTACCAATGAACTTCACTCCAAACGATTCCTCCGGCAGCGAGCTTTCAAAATTTACTTTAAGCGACACGGTGAACGCCGGATGCCGATCGGTTTGCGGATAATCGAGCAGCGCAAGCATCACGTCGGGAACGTCACGCCCGTCCTTCCAGAACCGCAAGCCGCCCGTGGCGAAGACTCGCGTTGGGCCGATCGAGCCAGTGGCGTAATGCAGCCCCGACAAAAGATGGACAAACAGATCGCCCGCGACACCGGTGCCGTAATCGATGTAGTTGCGCCATCGAAACAGGCGGATGGGTTCAAACGGCCGCTTGGGCGCGTTCCCGAGGAACCGGTCCCAGTCGATGTTGCGCGGCGAGGCATCCGGAGGAATCGAGTACTGCCAGGCGCCGATGGCGGTGTTGCGGTCGAGCCAGGCCTCCACCATATTGATCGGCCCAATCGCTCCGCTGGCCAACAGCTCCTTGGCCTTCTGGTAGACGAGCGAACTGACGTATTGGCTTCCGATCTGCAGTGTTCGCCCGCTCTTGTTCTGCGCCGCGATGACCGCCGCACCCTCGTCAATCGAGTGGACCATCGGTTTTTCGCAGTACACATGTTTTCCCGCGGAAAGAGCATCGATCGTGATCGGTTGGTGCCAGTGATCGGGCGTAGCAATGATTACGGCATCCACATCCGGACGCGCCAGGATCTCACGGTAATCGCGCGTCGTGAACAGATCCGGCCCCCACAAATCGCGGGCGCGAGTGAGGCGTCCATCATAGATATCGCAGACGGCGACAAGCTTCACGCCGGGGATGGAGCGGGCATATTTGGTGTCGCCGCTGCCCATTCCTCCGGCGCCTATGGTGGCGATTTGGATGTTGGTGTTCTGCATCAGGTCAGCTCCACCATGGTCCGCGGGTCCCAGGTACAGATGCGCTGTTCGAAGTAGCTGATGTTCGACAGCAGCGCCGGGCCTGCGGCGCGGAATCCGAACACCGGGTCTTCCACTACCGGCTTGCGGCTGCGAACCGCTGCGATAAAGTTGCGGTGGTGATCCAAGTGATCGCTGTAGCCATGCGGCGGCAGGTACTTATCTTCGGCTTGGGGGCGGATCGCGTCGGCGGTTGGCCGGGTGGGCGGGTATTTTTCGCGGTACTCATTCATGAACTGCTCCTGAACGGATTGGGGGAACGTATCGATGGTGTAGCCGGGCTCGGATTCGCGCGGTTGCTTGGTCACCGTCACCCCAGCGCCGATGCTCAGGATACCCTCGCTGCCGATGAAGCGGAAGCCCGAGCTCTCCGCGGCGCCATCCACGAAATTGACCCGCAGCGCCAGATTGAAAGCGGGGTGCTGCTCGCTCGCCGCGTAGTCATATAAACCGAGGAGGACGTCGGGCACATCGCGATCCTTCCAGAATCGCAGGCCTCCGGTCGCATAAACGCGCGCCGGGCCGATCGCTCCCGTGACAAAATGCATCCCAGAAAAAAGATGCACGAACAGATCGCCCGCGACTCCGGTGCCATAGTCCCGATAATTCCGCCAACGGAACAGGCGCACCGGCTCGAACGGCACTTTGGGGGCGCGGCCCAGAAAGCGGTCCCAATCGATGGTCGCGGGAGTGGCATCGGGTGGTATCGAGTACTCCCAGGCGCCTTGGGCCGAGTTACGATCCCACCAGGCTTCCACCATATTGAGTTGGCCGATTGCGCCACTCTGCACTAATTCCCTGGCCTTTTGATAGACGATCGAGCTGACGCGCTGGCTTCCCACCTGCAGGATGCGCCCGGTTTTCCGCTGAGCCGCGATCACCGGCTTGCCATCATCGAGGCGTTGAATCATGGGCTTTTCGCAATACACATCCTTGCCCGCGTTGAGCGCGTCGATGCTGATCTGGCGATGCCAGTGATCCGGAGTCGCAATGATGACGGCGTCGATATCCGGGCGGGCGAGCACTTCGCGGTAATCGCGCGTGGTGAAAAGGCCGTCGCCCCAGATCTCCTTGGCACGCGTGAGCCGTCCAGCATAGACGTCGCTGACCGCAACCAACTTGACACCGCCCACGGCGATGGAAGAGCGCGCATCGCCGGACCCTTGGCCGCCGGCCCCGATCAGCGCGATCTGTACGTTGTCGTTGGGAGAACGGCGCCGGTCTTGCGCCATCAACGGCGCGGCCAACCCCGTTGCCGCTGCCAGGAAGTGCCGTCTTGTGCTTGCCATGATTCTCTTTCACTGTACACGCGGGTGGATGCGGGCGGGGGAAGCGGAGCGGGCGCTCTGCCACCCGCGAACATTACGGCGTGCAATGAAGGAGCGGATGAAATATGATGAAGAAAAACTGAAGGAGGCAACTCATAGATGCAGATAGGGTTGCACAATGTTGGTCCATTCGTTGTGGACCCGGTGAGAAGAACCTTCCTGCGTGAGAATGCTATCCTTCCGCTCACGCCGAAGGAACTTGACATTCTTCGATGCCTCGTTGGCCGGGAGGTAGTTTCCAAGGAAACATTGATCGCGCGGGCTTGGCCCGACGTGACCGTCTCCGGATTTTACGACCGCGTGCAAGCGCCGTCCGCGATTGGAGCGGCAAGCCTGGGCGCGGCCCACTGTTGAGGTGCACGGGATTCGCGGCGGGTTCACGGGTGAAGGCGCCAAGACCGTGATTCCAGCCCGCGCCGTTGCGAAGATCAGCATGCGCTTAGTGGCGGATCAAACTCCGGATGAAGCCGTCGCGCAGGTGTTGCATTCCGCCGCGCCATCGCTTGTGAATACGGAGGCTTATTCGCGCAGCAGCCGAAGCCATGCAGCAGGTGTTCGGGACGAGACGGTATTTGGAGATACTCGGGCAGAAACATGATCGTGGGCTGAAGGTGCTTCCACGCCAAAATGCATCTCAATGCAGGTACGTTCGCGCGCTTCGTTGCAACGCTGAAAATGAAAGACCCTGCTAACTCATCAGTGCGCGCCAGCCTTCTTGAGGACCTCTACGATCGCTGCAGATTGCGGGCGGCTTTGTAGTATTTCCAGCGCGGTCTTGCCGTTCGGAAACCTCATGTTCGGGGATCCGGCGCATTACACCAACTCAATCGTCACGCGCCGTCCGACGATCGCCGCCGCCCGCTGCAAGCTTGATAGCATCGTGCGCGCCTTCTTGACAAAGCCGTGCACGGCCACAAGATGCCCGCCATAAAGGCACAGCAACACGCGTGCCGCCGGCAAGTCCGTTCGGACTTCCCAAAGCCCCTTTTACCAACGCCCTGCACAGCGGGCATGCCCGCTGGCCACAGCCATTGCGGCCGCAACACCTTAAACCTGAATTCCGAAGTTGAGCAACCGGTCGCTTTTTAGTCGGTGATAGGGCATTCTGGCGGCATCAGGTGACCGGTGCCGGGGTCAACTTCGGCGTGATTGGGAAAACCCATGTGAGAACG
>JBPCOQ010000015.1:0-9210 GCA_051000095.1 Bryobacteraceae bacterium
TCGCGCATCGCTGATCATCCTATTACCCGGTTGGATGAGCTCCTGCCGCACAACTGGAAGCCCGCTCAGGCTTGATCACAAATTCAACGGACTCCGCAGTGTCCTGGTGATTCTCGGACGCTTACCAGTGATCTGCACCAGAACCCATTGGAGGTTCTGTTGCACCTGGGATTTGGGCCAGTGAAGGGTAGTGATCTCCGCTGAACCGTCTCACTTCCTTTAGGCCGCCCAGCGTCACTCCATGCACCTCCATGCTGATCCACTCGTAAGTGGTTGAACGTATTGGAGTAGCTAGGTGCAACAGAACCATCTGGGCGAAGTGTTTCAGGTGCTCGGGCCACGGTTTGAAGCCGCCACCGGCATCCACCCGGTATTTAGTTTTGCTTCAACGGCGCAACTTGCACTTCAGATAGAAAACTCGGCACCTACGACGTGTTCGCGGCCGCCGATGTAGAGCACGCGGAGCAGCTGGAGAAAAAGGGGTTGCTGGTCCCGCGCTCTCGGGCGATCTATGCAACAGGCATTTTGGCTTTATGGATTCCGCCTGGGAGCGCTGCAAAGCTGGATCGGCTCGAGGCCCTCGTTCAGCCGAAGGTGAAGGTAATTGCCATGGCCAAGCCGGAGTTGGCACCCTATGGCCAGGCTGCGCGAGAGACGCTGGAGCATTTAGGCATCTGGGGCCAGTTGCAGTCAAGAATTGTTTACGCGGACAACATCAACATGGCTAAGCAGTACGGCGCGACGGGCAATGCCGACGCCGTTTTCACCGCCTACTCCCTCCTGCTGAAAGAGAAGGGGAAGGTGATACAGGTAAACGAGAAATTGCATCAGCCGATTCGATCAGGCGATTGGAATCGTCGCAGCCTCGAAACATCTGGACGCAGCACGACAGTTTCTCGAGTTTCTGCTGAAGGGTGCGGGCCGCGACATTCTGGGCAATTCCGGATACCGATTGCCTGTTTTGAAGGCGGTTCCGTAGGCGGTCCCCGAAGTTCTGTTCGCTCGTCCTCAACCCACTGATTTCACGTAACTTGTTCAATTTGCATGATTTGAAAAATTTGCGCCAAACGACGACTTTGGCCACTTTGACATGCAAACTCGCCACAGCGAATCCGATACCAGAATCTCTCACTTCGCACCAGTATCAGACTGTTCCGCTCCCTCGGGTTACGTTGTCGACTACGTACTTCACGCATGACACCGGCCCTGCGTTTTACGCGCTGCCAGAGCCAGGCAGCGTTCAGACGACATTGAACAGCAGCTTAAACCCGTAATCCATATGCAATTGCTGATGGCAGTGGAAGAGCGTTAAGCCGTCCATTGTGGGCGTCACATCCACCTCGATCTTCTTGAAGCCTTTCACTAATACAACATCTTTAAGAATGCCAGCGGCGGGCTGGCCGTGCACATTCGTCAATTCGAAGCTGTTCCGATGCAGGTGGACAGGATGAGCATCATCGGTCTGATTGTCGAATACCAGACGATACCGCTTACCCTTGTAAAGCGTCTTCGGCTGAGCTTTTTCATCGAAAGTGTTCCCATTAATGGTCCATCGGTTGAACCCACCCCTGCCGCCGTTAATCTTGCCGAATACGAGCGGGATCGTCTCATGGGGATCAGGTGTCGTGCGAGTTTGGCCGAACAGCGTGTAGTCCCACGGCTGCGTTCCCGGTTTGATCCAGCGTGGTGAGCCCGTCTTATTCGCGTACTCGACGGTGACACCCATTCCATTCTTCCGATCGTCATCCTTCGGCGTACCGAGGACCCAAACACCAGGATTCCTCATTTCGACCACGGCGGATATTCGTTCGGCGGTGCCCAATTCGAGCACATCCACCAATTGCGGTTGAGGCACGGGATTTCCGTCGAGAGCGACAACCTGAAACTGGTGACCTGGCAAAGCGAGCTGAATGTTCTCGGTCGCACTCGCGTTCAGGAAATGGACGAACGGGCTCTCCGTAGCCAAGGCATTTTCCATTGATCGTGAAGCGCTGGTAGCCAATCTCCCAGCCGTTCGGTTTCTCCTGCTTTTGCTGTGCCTCCTTCGTTTTGCGCGCCGTCTCTGCGTCCTTTTCGCCTCCCTCCTCCATCTCTTCCGCCCCGAAGAAGGGCTCGAATTCGTGAGCCGCCAGGAAGACTTCCTGGTCATAGTGACCGGGATTGCTTTTCGGCTCAATGTAAACGAACGCGAACTGCCCTGTGTAGGTCCCGCGATTCAGGTCTGCCATCGACATGACGTGAGTATGCACGAACCGCGCACCCGCGGGCTGAGGTATCAGCTGATAGCGAATATGGCCGTGAGCCGGGACCTCAAGGCTCTTCTCTTCAGCCGCGCCGTCGATGGATGCGGGAATAATCTGGCCATGCCAGTGGACGAGTTCCGACGTGTCCGTGTCGTTGAATAACTCGACGGTTACCGGGACGCCCTCGCGAAGCCGGATGAGCGGTCCGGCGACGCTGCCGTTGTACCCAATGGTGCTGATCGTGTGATCCTTTGCGATATCAGCGAGCACTGTGCCAATGCGGAGTGTGACATCGGCCGGGCCGCTGGCCGCAGCCCGCTCAGATCCCCCGCCAGCTGCCTCCGTGCTCACGGGGCGATTGCACCCCCCCAGCAATACGGCAGATGCCGCGGCAGCATCTGCGAAGAAGTTGCGCCGCGTCTTTTCGTTCATTGTCTGGCTTCTCCATCGACTCCGGCCGTTACGCGCCAACATGGATTAGCAGCGCTCCGTCCGGTGCCATGTTATCATCCTTCGTAATCAGATGTCGAAATCGAAATCAGATCAAGAAGGCCGCCTGGCAGACCGCGATCTCTATTCAGGCCTGATCCGGCTTCACGTTCTCCATCATGCAGTGGAAGGCCCGATCTTCGGTCTTGGCATGATCGAGGAGCTTGCGCGCCACGGATACCGCATCAGCGCCGGCAGCCTGTATCCGCTCCTTCAGGGACTCGAAAAAAAGGGCTACCTGCGATCAACCGAGCGGCGGGACGGCAAGTCACTGCGGCGAGTGTACCGAGCCACGGCGCTCGGCCGGAAGGCGCTGGCAGCATCGAAAAGCAAGGTACGGGAACTTTTCCATGAACTCATTGAGGATGACTAGCTCACGTGCCGATTAATCGAAGAAGAATATTGACATGGGCGTTAACATCTTTCGGGCCGATGCTGAGCATTGCGGGGGCTTTGCGTGCGCAACAAGCGATCCCTCCGATCACCGTGACACTTACACAGGCGGTCGAGAACTCGCTCAAAAACTATCCCTCAATCAAAATTTCACAGGAACAGATCAACGCAGCCGCCGCGGCAATCCAATTAGCGCGCACTGCGTATCTACCAAGGCTTGATGCCCTGGCGCAGGTTAACCGCGCGACCAGAAACAACGTGTTCGGGCTGCTTCTGCCTCAAAGCGTCATTCCGTCAATGTCCGGCCCCGTCATTGGTTCCAATAATTTCGGATCGGTATGGGGTAGCGCCATAGGCGGGCTGCTGACCTGGGAGCCATTTGATTTCGGTCTGCGTGGCGCTAGTGTCGCTGTCGCGAACGCGGCACGGGCGCAGCAGGAAGCTGCGGTGAAGACGACGCAATTCGAAGTCGCGGCAGCTACCGCGGATGCCTACCTCACCCTGGTGGCCGCTCAAGAAACCGCGATCGCAGCGCAGGCCGGGGTGGATCGTGCCGACGTTATCGTTAGAACGATTACGGCGCAAGTCAACGCGGAGTTGCGGCCTGGGGCTGACCAGTCGCGTGCCGAAGCAGAACGTGCAGCCGCGGGCACTCAATTGATCCAGGCGCAGCAAGCAGTTGATATTTCGCGCGCCACGCTCTCACAGTTCATCGGAACCGACCCGTCTCAGATTGCCGTGGTCACGGGCAGCCTCGCTCAGATGCCGCGGGAACAAGCCGCATTAACTCTGAACCCGGCCGCGAATCCTGTAATCGCCGAGCAGAATGCCGCGGTTGAGCAGGCCCGTGCGCAACTGCGAGTATTAGAACGATCTTACTTTCCGCGCTTTTATCTTCAGGGCTCTGCGTACGCCCGTGGCACTGGGGCGGAGACCAGCGGGGATCGCCTGGGGGGACTGAATGGACTAGCCCCCAACTTTCAAAATTACGCGCTCGGCTTCACCGTAACCTTCCCTGTATTTGACTTACCGGCGGTACGCGCCCGCGAAGCAGCGCAGAGCGCAACGGTTCGCTCGCAGGCTGCGCGGTCCGAGCAACTCGCCATGGATCTTCGCGCTCAATGGAACCGGGCTGTCGCCACCTTAAACGGTGCGCGCCGCATTGCGGCGAATACCCCTGTGCAGGTGTCGGCCGCGCGTGCGGCAACACAGCAAGCGACGGCACGCTATCAGGCAGGCCTCGGAAATATCGATGAGGTGGCCGAGGCGCAGCGGCTTCTCACCCAGGCTGAAATCGACGATGTGCTGGCCCGGCTCAGCGTGTGGCGGGGCCTTCTCGGCATCGCTACAGCGTCGGGCGACATTCAACCATTCGTGGCTGAGGCTGCGCGATGAGGTCCCCCGAGGATACAAAATGCGTTTTGTATTAGCAGCTCTATCGCGGCCGGTTACGGTCGTTGCGGCCCTTATAGCTGTCGCACTCTGCGCGGTCCTCGCGTTGAAACGTATGCCGGTCGATATCTTTCCCCAGGTCGGCGATCCTGCGATCTACGTGGCCCAACCCTACGGCGGGATGGACCCGGCGCAGATGGAGGGATACCTGACTTATTACTACGAGTATCACTTCCTGTACATCACTGGAATCGATCACGTCGAAAGCAAGAGTATTCAGGGCGCCGCGCTCATGAAGCTCGTATTTCATGAGGGCACTAACATGGCGCAGGCAATGGCGGAGACTATCGGTTACGTAAATCGCGCCCGCGCCTTCATGCCGCCGGGGACGGTTCCGCCGTTCGTAACGCGGTTTGACGCTGGCAGCGTCGCCGTAGGCCTGTTGGTCTTCAGCAGTGCAACACATACTCAAGGCGAGTTGCAAGACTTCGCATTGAACCGGGTGCGGCCGCTCTTTGCCACTTTACCGGGAGTATCGGCTCCGCCTCCGTTCGGAGGAAACCAGCGGACGATCGTCGTTACGCTCAATCCGAACAAACTCCGGCAATACCAGATCTCACCCGATGAGGCGATAGCGGCCGTCAGCAAGGCGACCCTCGTTGTGCCATCGGGCAATATGTGGACCGGCAAACTTGAGCGAATCGCCCGAACCAACGCAGCACTCGGCAGCAATCTATCTGAACTCCTGAGCACGCCCATCCGCCCGGTCTCCGGTACCAGCGTCTATCTGCGCGATATAGGCACTATTGAGAACGGAACAGATATTGTTACCGCGTACGCTCACGTCAACGGGAAGCGAACGGTCTACATCCCGGTAACCAAGCGCGCTGATGCGTCAACGCTGGCGGTTATAGATGCCGTCAAGGCGGCGATTCCCGGTTTCAGGAAGGCGGTTCCGGACGGCGTCGATGTTCGCCTCGAATTCGATCAGTCGCCCTTCGTCACAAATTCGATTCGAGGTCTGGTCATCGAAGGACTACTGGGCGCCATCCTGACCGGCCTAACGGTTCTTATCTTTCTTCGTGACTGGAGGAGCGCCCTGATCGTCGTGATGAATATTCCGTTTGCTCTGCTCAGCGCCGTTGTGCTTCTTTGGGCTACCGGCCAAAGCATCAATATCATGACGCTTGGCGGCCTCGCGCTGGCGGTTGGCGTTCTAGTCGACGAAGCGACGGTCGAGATCGAGAACATTCATACGCAGATGCTTCCGGGAGTATCCCGCGCCCGCGCGGTTGTCGAAGCTTGTAGTCGCACCGCAATCGCTCGTCTCCTCTCGATGGTCTGTATTCTGGCCGTATTTGTTCCCTCCTTTTTCATGGTGGGAGTTGGACGGCAGCTTTTCGTCCCGCTCTCGCTGGCAGTGGCGTTCTCTATGATTGCGTCTTATTTGCTCTCAAGCAGTCTGGTTCCGGTCTTCTCCACCTGGCTAATGAAGGAACGGCGTGCCGATGAGGAGCGAGAGGGCATGTTTGGCCGGCTAAGGTCGTTTTACGGGCGCTACCTGAACGGCATGTTGCGCTTCAGGTGGCCACTCGTGTTTGGTTACCTCGCAGTGGCGACAGGACTCGTGTGGATACTCTTGCCGCGCATGGGAACCGAGATCTTTCCCGACGCAAACGCGCCGCTGCTCCGTATTCGCCTGCGGGCGCCAACAGGGACGCGGATTGAGGAAACGGAACGCATGGTTCTTCGCGCGCTTGACGTAATTCATCGGGAAGCCGGTCCCGACAAGGTTGAGGTTACCAGCGATTTCGTCGGGGTTGTGCCGTCCAGTTACCCAGTGGATTTGATTCATCTGTTCACGAGCGGACCTCAAGAAGCCATCATCCAGGTGGCGGTTAAGCCGGACACGCCGAGGGGAGAGGCGCTGCGCGAGAAACTGCGGGCGAGCCTCAAAAGACAACTGCCGGAGTGTCAGGTATCCTTCGAAGCTGGCGATATCGTGACCCAAGTCATGAGTTTCGGTTCGCCGACTCCAGTCGAAGTTGCCGTCCTGGGGGCGAGTCTTCAGGATGACTATACATTTGCCCGCAAGGTCCAGACCCAAATGGCGAAGCTCGATTTTATGCGCGATCTGCAATTTGCGCAGGCTGCCGACTACCCGACGCTCGACATCAATATTGATCGCGAGCGCGCGGGCCAGTTCGGTCTGACAATGGCCGACGTCGTCCGCTCCGTCGTGCCGGCAACATCCTCCTCCCGCTTCACGCAACCCAACTACTGGCGCGATCCGAACTCGGGGAACGCATTCCAAATCCAGGTCCAACTGCCCCAGAATCGCATGCAGAGCGTGGAAGGCGTTGGCGATGTGCCGGTTATGCAGGATGGCAGAAACGAAACACGGCTCACGGATATCGCAGTCCTGAAGTTGGGAACGATGCCCGGACTGATCGAGCGCTATAACGGACAGCATGTGGTCAGCCTGACCGCGAATATCCACGGCGTGACGCTCGGGGAAGCCGCACTGAAGCTGGATCAGGCTCTTTCAGCCGCGGGCGATCCACCCAGGGGTGTGACAGTGAAGTTACGAGGCGAGATTCCGCCCCTGCAGCAAACTCTGTCAGGGCTGCGTATTGGCTTGCTTCTCGCCGTGCTGGTCATTTTCCTGCTGCTGGCGGCAAACTTCCAGTCTTTGCGTCTGGCGCTCGCGATTGTGCTGACGATCCCCGCCGTGCTCTGTGGTGTCTTATTAATGCTGCTTATCACAGGGACGACGTTGAACGTGCAGTCGTTCATGGGCGCGATCATGGCGATCGGCATTGCCGTCGCAAATTCCATTCTGCTGGTCACGTTTTCAGAACGCGCGAGACATGAAGGCCGGAATAATCTGGAGGCCGCCAGGGAAGGAGCCGCCAGCCGGCTTCGAGCGGTTCTGATGACAGCAACTGCGATGATCTTTGGCATGGCGCCGATGGCCGTTGGATTCGGTGAAAGTGGCTCGCAATCGGCCCCGCTGGGCCGCGCGGTGATCGGCGGTTTGATTGTTTCGACCTTCGCAACCCTTACTGTCTTGCCGTCAATCTACGCCATCCTGCAGCGAAAAGCATCCACCACATCACCGTCTCTGAATCCGATGGACCCTGAGAGCCGATACTATGAAGCGTATTAGGAACTTCTTTCCGGCATTTCTCATCGCTGCACTTGCAGCCGGCTGGGCACAGACAACCGAACTCGTGCCCGTCGTTTCAAAGCCGATCTCCCGGATCATTGAATTGCCGGGCGAGTTCCAACCATTTCAAAGCGTTTCGGTACATGCAAAAATCCGCGGTTACGTGGACAAGGTGCTGGTCGATCGTGGCAGCAGCGTGAAACAAGGACAGCTTCTTGCTGTCCTCGCTGCTCCGGAAATGCAGGCCCAGCTCGCGGAGGCTGAGTCGAAGGTCCGCGCTGCTGAGTCTGACCGGTTGCAGGCCGAAGCGCAGCTAGCCGCCGTGCAGAGCACGTATGACCGGTTGAAGAAAGCCGCGGAGACACCAGGCGTTATCTCGGGCAATGAGCTCATTCAGGCGCAAAAACAGGTTGAGGCGACTGAGGCGCTGGTTCAATCGAAGCGCCAGGCCGGTATAGCGGTGGAAGCTACAGTGCGGGCCGAAAAGGACATGGAGGCGTATCTGCGGATTACGGCGCCCTTCGACGGTGTCGTCACGGACCGGCTGGTTCATCCCGGCGCGCTCGTCGGTCCCGCCTCCGATCCAGTCCTGCTGGTGATCCAGGAAATATCGCATCTGCGGCTCGTCGTTGCAGTGCCGGAAGAGAATATTGGCGGGATCGTCAGAGGTGTACGGGTCGAGTTCCGCGTTGCTGCCTATCCGGGGCGCACTTACAGCGGAACTCTTGCACGAATCGCTCATGCACTCGATCAAAAAAGCAGGACGATGGCGGTCGAGTTGGACGTTTTCAATCGTGATGGTTCACTTTCCCCCGGAATGTATCCGTCTGTGAAATGGCCCGTTCGCGGCTCCCGGCCAGCTCTGCAGGTACCGAAAACGAGTGTCGTTACAACGACGGAGCGGACCTTCGTGATCCGCAATCAAGGTGGACGAGCCGAATGGGTCAATGTCGTGAAGGGTACCTCGGATGGCGATCTGATGGAGGTCTCCGGCAATCTGCAGGCCGGTGATATGGTGGTCCGCCGGGCCACGGACGAAATCAGGGAAGGCACGCCGATCAAGCCTTCGCTTGAAACTCTAAAAGATTGGGGGCTGACTGCGCGTTTTCTGATCTCCCGTCGACTATCGGGGATGGTCAGGCCACCAGCCGAATGGGTTGTTCGGAGCCCGACTGGCCGAAGAGATCGCGGTTCTGCGCTCGTTGCCGGAACGACGGACCGAGTCATGTAAGCGCGAGCTGGTGCGGGTGGATTCGGGAAGTCTCATCCATGTGGACCGGAGCGCCTATTCGGTGCCGAGCCGGCTGATCGGAGCTCGGGTGGAAGCGCGCCTATACATGGATCAGATCGAAGTCTGGTATGCGCAAACCAGGATGGAAGTGCTGCCGCGGTTGCGGGGGCGCGGCAAACATCGTGTGGATTACCGGCACATCATCGATTGGCTGGTGCGCAAGCCGGGAGCGTTTGAGAGCTACCGTTACCGGGAGGATCTGTTTCCGACCAGCCGCTTCCGCATGGCTTACG
>JBPCOQ010000185.1:0-18120 GCA_051000095.1 Bryobacteraceae bacterium
TGCATGAAGGAGTCGAATACCAGGAGAAAGGACCCGCTCCCCAGAATTTGCAAACTCTGGTCCGCAAGCTCGGGCGTTTGACGCGGCAGTTCGCGGCGCAAGGAGTTGATATTACATGTCTGATTCACAAACCAGTGGCAGCCACCACGTAGACCCTTTGCTAGAGGCATTCCCGTAGCCCCGTAGAGTATTTTCGAAGGTGCGTAAACGCATCAAGCCCAAAAAGAACGCCTCCCAAGACGACCGGAAACGCTTCCGCGAGGACCAGAAAAAGCAGGCTTTGACTCGTGTTGGCGTGGCCGTGATCCAGTCGGTGCGGCAACAACTGGACCAGCGGCCCGATACCGCACAACGCCAACTTATCGTCGCCGTCGACGGCAGCTACACCAACAGCACCGTTCTCAAACAGCCACTTCCCCGCACGACCTTGATCGGGCGTCCGTAACGGACCAAATTCTTCTTCCCCGTGCCTGCCAGCGGCTTGTCGAAAAAAACCGGCGGCCCCGATGCTACGGGCCGCCAGCACCTACGCCCGAACAGCTGCTCCAAAACGAGTCCATCCCGTTCCAAAAGATCAGCGTGTTCGCCGCCGGCCAGATGCGCGAGTTTTCGGTGAAAATAGTAGGCCCCGTCTACTGCTCGGGTGCCTCGGTTGGCGCAAAGCCGGTGTCGATAAGCCTTTGCTGTTGGTTATTGTCAGGCCGGTGGGCTACCGTCTGCGCAATGGCTCCAAGTTGCTTTACCGCGAGCGGCATTCTTGATCTGCACCGATGTCGATCTGGCCATCGAAACCTTGCTGCAAGCCTATATTGACCGCTGGCGGATCGAGTGCAATCCCGGAACGGGCCGCAACCGGCACCGTGACGAAAATCCTTCATCGGCGTGGCTCAGGGACAGGTGCGGAATCCCTTGGAGGTAGCCCGTCTGCCGCAGTTCCAAGTTGCCGGTTACAGCCTTTTGTTGCTGGCGTCAGTGCTTGCCTGCGGCTTCCAGCGCAGCGCCGATTTCCTGCCCTTGCCGAAGTGGCGCGGCAAATATGTTCGGCCTTCCATACTGGATATTCTCAACTTGCTTCGTCAACAGATCTTCGGCCGCCATCTAGAGACAGACGCGCAAGATAGTTTCGGCCACTTCGCCGAGATTCACCCCATCGGCGCGAAGTCGCAGAAATACCCTATCTCTTTCGGAATCGCTGGCTACCCTTGCCGCCTGATGGTTGCGATCGCGGTGGCCTGGCTCAGGTCGCCGATTGAGAGATGTCCAATCTCCAGAGCCGGGCGAAGCCCGGTCGCCTATCTCCTCATCACCACCCGCGCCCCATGAGGCGCGACTTCAATATGATCCACCCGATCATGCAGTGCGAATGGCTCGTTGATCTTCGCGTCGGGATAGAGCGGCAGCACAAAAGTGTGAATCAGGAAGTCCAGCGTTGACCCGCTGACGGCTAAACCGGACAGTTCCACCCGCTCCAGGTATACAGCCGCCTTGCCATGGGCCGACTGAATGCGCGCGTTCACCTTCACAAATTTTTCACCTTCAATCAGCTTGGCGATGAGCCAAGGCGTCTGTTCCCCTTGGGCGTGCCGCAGCTTCAGAAAATCGATCATCGCGGATCCGGTGGCCGTGCCCGTGCCGAGTTCGAGCCGCGTCTGGCGCACGCCTTCCGGGGCGACCGTGGGCAGTTCCCTGCGCGCGTACGCATTCAGCTCAGAAGGGGAAAAAGTCAGCACCGACCCCGGGCGTGCTTTGCCGGTCTGAATCAGATTGAATTTATAGCGAGCGGCAGCGGCGGGGTCGGTGGGAGTCGATCCAATGACAAGGGCGGCCATCGCCACAACCGTAAGCTTGTTTGACACTTCTTATTATCCTAAATCCGGCAGTTGGAATGACCCCTGTGGCATCCATCCTCAACTCCGGCTTCCAGCGCACTAATGAATACCTGCCACTGCCGAAGTGGCGACGTAAATCGATACGACCCTCGCTGCTCGATCTGCTCGCGCTCCTGCGCGACCAGAGTTTTGCCACTGCCGTTGATTCTCCCTTATTGAATTTCGACGACTTCGCCGATGCCAACCCACCCGCCGCGAACTCGCAGAAACAACCGCTGGCTTCCGATACCCTTTGTACTCTCGCGGCTTGAATCACTGGACGCAGATATTAGGCAACTGGGATCGGCCAATCTCCAGTCTCCCAGCTTTCAGCCGGTACTTTTTTAAACGATAACGGTTCTTGAAGCAGCTCTACTGCTTTTCGACCACGAACATCTGGCCGGTATCGCCGCGCGGTCCGGAAGAGTGCCGCTTCTTGGCGAGTGTCTTCCCGTCCTCGGAAAGAGTCCCCGTCTCGCGTGTCCTCAGAGTCCACGTCTTTTTTCAGGAATAATATTGAAGCCTCCCAGATGGCCTCCGAGGACTTATCGCCGCTGATTTAGAATTTGCTGTTCCCAAAGACGGCCATACCAAAACAGCGAAACCATAAATCCAACCGCCGTCCCCACCAGCACCAGCACGCCTTTCTGCTCCTCCGCAAAGCCCAGCGCAACTCCGCCGAATGCCTGCAGCGCTCCCACCGGCAACAGCCGCCCACCCGTAAAACGCCAGCGCCTCTGCGGCAGATGCAACAGCACCGATGAATGATGGCCGATCGCCAAAGCCGCGAGCCCGAATGTCAGACCCGAGCCCACGCTTAATGGAAGAATCAGCACGATAAGTATACCCAAGAACACAATATCCTTCGCCAGCAAAATCTCCCACCCACGCAGCGGGAGCAAACGGTACCGAGTCATGCCCGACCCGAAATCCAAGCCGAACAGAGACTGAGCGTAAGTGCTCAACGCGAGCGCCACCAGCAGCGCCATAATCGGAAACGCCGCCGGATCGGGATGCGCGCTCAGCCACCGATAGAGCGCACCGGCGAGGCTCACTAGCACCGCGACATATGGATCCAGGAGACTCAGCATCTCACGGATGTTGTTGCGAATCAGGCCGCCCAACCGTCCCGGAATTAGCGGGATGTACCGGAATGGATTCCAGCGCGGATCGCGCCGCGCGATCCCGCCGCTCACAACCATCACCAACTGCAAGCCGATCGCGATCGTAAGAAAAGCCGCGGCCACTGCCACGCTGGCGGTCTTCACCATGATGAACACGGTGATCCACAACACCGGGCTCAGTCCGAGACTTGTCACCCGCAACGCGAACCGCTGCCTATTCGTGAGCGGCCATGCCGCCAATCGCACTGCGGGAATAATAGCCAGCGGATCGGACGAAATCGGAAACAACAGCAAGAAACCCAGCAAAAGCAGGAACGGTTCCGCGCTCTTGGGCGGCTGCCCGCTATTCAGCGCGCCATAGATCAGCAACGCGACGAACAGGAAAAAGTTGTTGACCTTGATGGATTCGAATGTGCCCAGGTCCCGTTGCACCGCTCGTCGAACGGCGTTCAGGATGGCAAGCAGCGGAGCCACGGAAGGTCTTCCATCTCGGGAGTCTCGATCAGATCGAAATACAACTCCTCTAGCGGCCGCGAGATCTCACGAGTTGGCGAGCTCCACACGATGCGGCCGCCGCCAATCATCATGATCTCGGTCGCGAGTTGGTCGACGACAGAGAGGATATGCGAGGTAAAGAAAATTGTGATGCCACGGCCCGAGATGGTTGTCAGCAGGTCCCGTATCGTTTTCGACGAGACCGGATCGATCCCCTCCAGTGGCTCATCGAGAAAGAGCACGCGCGGGTTGTGCAGCAGGGCCATGGCGAGAGCCGTCTTCTTACGCATGCCGTGCGAGCACTGATTGAGAAACGTATCGCGCCGTTGTTCCAGGCCAAGCACCCGTAGGAGGGGCCCAATCCGTTCTCGCGTCTCTCTCGCGCTCAATCCGTAAATAGGACCGCACAGCTCCAGATGCTCCTTCACCGAGAGCGAATCGAACAGGCCCAGGTCCTCCGGAACAACACCCATAATCCTCTTCAACTCAAGCAACTGCGTCGCGACATCAAGACCCGCAATTCGCGCTTGGCCCTGATCGGGAGCGAGTAGTCCTGTCAACATTTTGAGCAAGGTCGACTTCCCGGCTCCATTCGGACCCAGCAGAGCACAAATGCCACCCGAGACCTCGAACGACACCTCGTCGATTGCAAGGAAATCGCCGAACCGCTTCGACAGATTCCGGCAGTGGATCATGTCAAATTGTCCCAGACGCAAGCGTGTGCCGCGCGCAGGAAGTTGATCATCAGCATGCAAGGTGGGGAAAAACTGAGCCTGGAACAGATCCAGGCATTTTTGGACGCGAGCCAGGAGGCGCGCTTTGAAGGGCAGTCGAAAACGGAAGTTTATGGCTGGGTCACACGAACTTTGCAGCAGCACGGATACAATGGACGAAAACGCTTCGGGAAGGTCTATTGCGGCGCTACGTCGCCAAACTGACGGGTCTGAGCCGCGCACAATCCACCCGGCTGATCGGCCTGTACGCGGAGTGCTGTGAAGTGAAAAGAGAAGGTGTATCGGCGGCATCATTTTGCAAACCGCTTTCGCCGGACTGATATTGAACTTCTAGCGAGCTTGAAGGACCCTCGCTCGTTCAGGCTCATCTTGTGTTGGAAACAAGCCTTCCTTCAGGCTCATCTTGCTTTAGACAAGACTGAGCGTGACAAACGGCTGGTGAACACGCGACACTAGAGTCAGGTTCACGTTACCTCATCTCCGGCGCAGCCTGCCCGCGTGCGCCGTCTACAAATGCAAACAGAAATTAAAAACCACCGCATCCGAAATATCGCCATCATCGCGCACGTCGACCATGGGAAGACCACGCTGGTGGACGCCATGCTGAGACAGAGCGGCATCTTCCGCGACAATGAACAAGTCGCCGATCGCGTCATGGACTCGAACGAACTCGAGCGCGAGCGCGGCATCACCATCCTCGCCAAAACCACCGGCATCCGCTATGGGGACGTCAAGATCAACATCGTCGACACGCCCGGCCATAGCGACTTCGGGGGCGAAGTAGAGCGTGCCCTCAAGATGGTGGATGGCGTCATGCTTCTGGTAGACGCCAGCGAAGGCCCGCTCCCGCAGACTCGCTACGTACTGATGAAAGCGCTTGAGGCCAAGCTGCCTCCGATCGTAGTCATCAACAAAATCGATCGTCCCGACGCCCGCATTCAGGAAGTTCTGAACGAGATCTTCGACTTGTTTATCGATCTCGATGCGCACGAAGACCAGCTAGACTTTCCGGTCATCTATACCAACGCCAGGATCGGCGCGGCCAAACTCGCGCCGGAAGATGAAGCTGTCAATCTTCGCCCGCTATTTGAGACAATCGTGAAACACATCCCGGCGCCCGCGGGCGATCCGGATGCGGTATTGCAGCTCCTGGTCGCGAATCTCGATTACAGCGATTATCTCGGCCGGCTCGCCATCGCGCGTGTCTTTTCCGGCACGCTGAAGCATGGCGACAATGTGGCCATTGCGAAGCTCGATGGAACTCTTCAGACTACCCGCATCACCAAACTCTACTCGTTCGAAGGTCTCAAGCGTGTGGACGAAACAACGGGAATGCCGGGCGACATCCTCGCGATCGCCGGCGTCGAAGGAATCACGATCGGAGAAACGATCACCAGCCTCGAGACTCCGAAACCTCTCAAGCATATCCAGATTGACGAGCCGACCATCGCCATGACCTTTACCGTGAACACCTCGCCGTTCTCCGGCCGGGAAGGCCACTTCGTCACTTCACGCAATCTGCGGGACCGTCTCGATAAAGAGCTGCTCACCAACGTCTCGATCAAAGTCGAGGAGGCGGGCGGCCCGGATGCTTACAAGGTGATGGGCCGCGGCGAACTGCAACTGGCGATCCTGATCGAGATGATGCGCCGCGAAGGCTTCGAGCTGATGGTGGGCAAGCCCGAAATCCTGACGCGCACCGTTCATGGAAAGCTGCAAGAACCGCTCGAACTGCTGGTGATCGACTGTCCCGAGAACTTCATTGGCGTGGTGATCGAAAAACTGGGCAGCCGTAAGGGCAAGATGGTTAAGATGATCAACCACGGCTCGGGCCGCGTCCGCCTGGAATTTCACATACCTTCACGGGGGCTGATCGGACTGCGCAGCGAGATGCTGACCGATACCCGGGGCACCGCGATCATGAACTCGCTGTTCGCCGGTTACATCGAATGGCAGGGGGATATCCCGTCGCGGCCGACCGGCTCACTAGTAGCGGACCGTCCAGGGAAAACGACCGGACACGCTATCTTCAATCTCCAGGAGCGGGGCGAGATCTTCATCACACCGGGCACCGAGGTGTATGAGGGCATGATTATCGGCGAGAACGCACGCGATAGCGACCTGAACGTCAACATCGTCCGGGAAAAGAAATTGACCAACATGCGCGCCTCGACAGCGGACGAAGCGATTCGGCTGGTGCCGCCTCGCATTTTGAATCTAGAGCAGGCGATCGAATTTATCCGCGACGATGAATTCGTCGAAGTAACGCCCCAATCGATCCGGCTCCGGAAGAAAATCCTGAAAGCGAACCAGCGCTCATAAGCCGGGGCGAAGAAAAGGCGGCTGCGCATCTGCGCATGTTTTGTGTTGTCACGCGTTTTTTCGTTGATAATTTCAGCATTTCGGGAACCTTCCATTCGTAGTGAGTGTAGCGCGAGGGTCCGCCGGTCAGCCTGGACAGAATCGGCAACATCTTGAATGGAAGGGAGATAAAGAGCAAAGAAATCAGAACTGGCGAATTCCGTCGAGCCAGGATTTCGAGGCGAGCGGTGCAGTAAGCTTGCTTCAAGCGGTGGTTTGAAGGGAGTTCCGGGGCCGATGCCCGTTGTGGGGCCGATGCCCGCGCCTGCTTCGGAACGGGCGGCGGCGGTTGCGTACAATTGCAAAAATAAATCCATGAGGACGAGTCTGCGAGTGCGCTGGTGGATTGTGTGGACACTGTTCCTGTCGACGGTGATCAATTATCTGAACCGGCAGACGCTCTCCGTCCTGGCGCCGGTGATCAGTAAAGAGTTCCACCTATCGCACACCGCGCTGTCGCACATCTTCGGCTCCTTTCAGTTCGCCTATGCGGGGTCGTGGCTCATCGGTGGCGTGTTACTCGACATTATCGGACCGCGCATTGGGCTGGCTCTGGCGGTCATCTTCTGGTCGCTGGTCAGTATCGCGACTGCGTTCGCCAATTCTGTCGCTTCGTTCACCGCATTGCGATTTCTGCTCGGGATCGGCGAAGGGTTCAACTGGCCGGGCGCGAGCAAGGTCGTGGCGGAGTGGTTCCCGGCGCGCGAGCGGGGCGTGGCGGTCGCGATTTTCGATAGCGGCTCGAGCATCGGTGGAGCAGTAGCGGCGCTGGCGATCCCACTCATCGCGCTCGCCTGGGGCTGGCGGCAGGCCTTTATCGTTTCCGGCGTTCTTGGATTCCTGTGGCTGGGGATCTGGCTGTGGGCCTACTATCCGTTACGAAGCCATCCGCGGGTTTCGCCCGAAGAAGTCGCACTCATTGGCGAAGGTGCGGTGACGGACGGGGGCGCGACGAAGACCGGCTGGCGGCAATCGATCGAAGTGCTCAAGACCCGCAATGCGTGGGGCATCCTCCTCGGCCGCTCGCTGACCGACCCCACCTGGTGGTTCTACGTGTTCTGGCTGCCGCAGTATCTGAGCGACGTGCGGCACTTCAACCTGAAACAAATCGCCGCATTTGCGTGGATCCCCTTCGTCGCGGCCGACATTGGCAATTTCACCGGAGGCTGGCTATCCGGGCTGCTGATCCGGCGCGGCATACCGGTCATGCGATCGCGGAAGCTGATCTGCATTGCCAGTTGCATCCCGATGCTGGCCGGCATTCCCGCCGCGCTGGTCAGCGATCCGTACTGGGCGCTGGCGCTCATCTGCTTCGCGTTATGGGGCTATGCGAGCTGGTCGACCATGGGCCTGACATTCCCCTCCGATCTCTTCCCACCGGAAGTGGTCGGGGCCGTCACTGGCCTAAGCGGATTCGGAGCGGGCCTGGCAGGAACAGGCGTCACGCTTCTGGTCGGTTGGATCGTAGACCGCTTCTCGTACGTTCCCGCATTCGTGATCCTGGCCATTGCGCCCGTTGTCGCGACCATCTGCGTACTGCTGCTGATCCGGCAGCCGGCATCGCAACCCGTCCTGGCTACACCGGCTGATCTATGATCTCTCTGGCTCGCCGCCGGGGCTTCACCAAACGCTTTGGGGCGGCTTAGACTTAGAAAAGCGACGCGCGCCTGTGATCGCAGAGTTGGAAGACATGAGTCCGCAAGAGTGTTTTCCTGCCCGGCAGCCGGGCAAGGACCGGATTGAAAATATCAGGGTCTTCGTCTAAGTGCAACACCGGCAAGAATGCCTGTGCCACTCGGTGGATTTTCGAAGGTGCGGACTCGGCACGCTGGAGAGCGTGCGCCACTTCGCCTACACCGGCTGATCGGTGATCTCTTCGCGCTTCGGATCCCAGTAGACGCGCTTCCCGCTCCAGTAGGAGGCCGTTGCCATCATGCATGACACCGAATGGGCGAAGCCGTGTTCGATGGTCGCGCCCGGCTGCTTCCGGCTACGCATGGCATTCAGCCAGTCTTCAAGATGATGCGCATCGTCGTCGTCCGGACCCACCGAGTCCGGTTTGGGCGCGCCGGGAACCTGCAGAATCTCGGCGTGTTCGTAGCTCGCGCCCAACGACGGCGGCTCAAAGTAGCGCGGCGCTTCGCCGGAGTTGTCGGCCGGATCCTTCTCATGCCGGCCACCCTCGCGCGTAAGCATGAACAATGAGGCGCCTTCGCCGCCGAAGTTGTCGAGTGTCCCGTCCGTGCCCTGGATGCGTGAAAAGCTTCGATAGCTGTTCCCGAAGGTGGTCGTGTAGGTGTTCACGAAAGCCGGATAGTTGAAGACGGCGCTCACCGTATCCGCATTTTCGCGGCCATCTTTCCAGACATAAATGCCGCCATTCGCTGCGGCGCTGAGCGGGAACATTTCGCCGGTCCAGAGATGTACCAGGTCGCTGGCATGGCTCATCCACTGGCCGAAGATTCCGGACGAGAATCTCCGGTACAACCGGAACTCGAGATAGACTTGCGGATCAAACGGCTGGTAGGGCCGGTCAAGCAGCCAGCGCTTCCAGTCGGTGTCCGCCTCGCGCAGTTCTTTTACCTCCGGACGCCCACGCCAACGCTGCATGTTGACGTCCCACTCCTGCGCGATTTTAACGACCTTGCCAATCCGTCCCGCGCGGATTGCCTCGCGCGCGGCAATCTGATACGGTTGCGTGCGATGCTGGGAGCCCATCTGCACCACCTGCTTCGACGCGCGGACTACGGCGCGCGCTTGCTTGGCGTCCTGCAACGTTTCGGCGAACGGCTTTTCGACGTAGCAGTCCTTGCCGGCGCGCACCACATCGGCGCAGTGCTGGGCATGCTGGAAGTCGGCGGTTGCAATCATGATGCCGTCGAGATCCTTCCGCTCGATCATCTTTTCGTAATATTTGTACGCGCCGGGCCGCTTTCCGAAGGCCTTTTCCACTTGCGCGGCGCGGCGGTCGCGAGCTTTGTCCCAGAGATCGCAGACCGCCACCGTCTCGACAGGCGTGTGAGCGGACGCCAGTTGGGCCATATGGACGTGGCCCTGGCTGCGGTCGCCGCAGCCGATCTGCCCCAGCCGGATGCGATCGTTCGCGCCCAAAATACGGTTGTAGGATTGCGCCGTCATGGCCATCGCCGCGGACGTAAGAAAACCTCGCCTGTTCATTCACACCTCAATTGGAACCTCTTACCTGCGGGTTCCGCGGCAGAGAAAGCAAATTCGCAAAGATTCGGTACGCGCCCGAAACCCCCTCCGGCAACTGCCGGTAGAACGCATACGCGTTGTAGACATAGACGCCCTTTCCGTAGCGCGCGTACAGCAGGCCTCCCTTTTGCGGCTCCTGCTCCGGGTCGTGTGCTTCGAGCAAAGGCTCGTAATGGGAATCCCACGACTGCAGGAACTTGGACCCGCGCTCGGCCACCCAGCCCTGGAAGTCCGCCGCCGTGATCTTATTCGGCCAGTTGAATACCGGATTCGCGGCATCGAGGATCTGCACGGCTGAGGCCTCGTCCGTCACCTCCTCCGGATCGTTGGTCATCTTGTAAGGATAGGGCCCGAAATTGTGGTCAAACTCCGGCGTATTGTATTGCACCACCACCACGCCGCCTTGATTCACGTATTCGAGCAGGAGCGCGTTATTTATCTTGAGATCGTCGCGCACCGCATAGGCGCGAACGCCCAACAGGATCACGTCGTACTTTGAGAGGTCGCCGGTCGCGAGGTCCGATGCCGTAAGGAACTGTACCTTCACGCAAAGATTTTCGAGCGACTCGGGCACTTCGTCGCCGCTGCCTCGCACGTAGCCGGCCTTGAGACCCGGAGCGACTTTCACGTCGACGCCCGCGCCTCGATATTCGGACGCTTTATAAAGGAAGTACGGACGCAAGCCCGGGAATCCCGTGACGCGGTATCCCTCGCGATACTCGCGCCCCGCATGGCTGGCGACGGCGCGAATCGTATAGCGCTGGTCGCGCACGTCGGAGGGAAACACCTTGAAGGCGATGCGCTGCTCGTCGCCGTCCTTGGCGGTCGAGAAGTCCGCGGAGGCCGGCAGGCTACGCCATTCCGCAGGCAGATCGAGCCGCACGGTACCCTTCGCCGGGCCCTTCACGTTACTGTGAACATTCGCCACCAGGTCGAACGACTTCGCGCCTATCCGGACGATGCCCGCGGCCGGTTCGACGGAGAGAGCAATCGCAGGCGCGACCGCCAGGGGTTCGTACACTGTCCCCGACCCGGTCACGCGGCGCGCGGTTTGCACCACTTGATCCATTTCGATCGGCGCGCCCTGATAGCGCAGCACGACGCGCGCGGTGAGCGGATACGGCGCAAAAGGCCGGGTGGCGTAGCGCGGGTCGTGGATATCGTACCAGCCGCGCTCGACGTCCGGGCGGCTGAAGTAAGGCCGCGTCGGCTGCGCGTCGAGGGGCACGGTGACCTGGAGACGGACCTCCTTCGGCGTATTGGACGACAACATCCCGGACGCAGCCGCATCGCGCTGCACGCTCCACTTCTCCCGTTCAGGTGTACGCAGCGTGATCTCCTGAATCTCGAGCGGGACCGGCGTTGGGTTGTTCACGTGCACTTTGACCCAGAACTGCTGCCCCGGAATCGCCAGGCGGAACGTCTCGGGATCGCCCCTGAACATGGCCGCCGTCGGATCGGGCACCCCGCTGGTGGTTACTGTCGCCGCCATCGTCAAGCTCAGCGCACGCTGCAGAGCGATGTTGAACTGGTCGCGCTTGACCCGAAGCTCGTACAGCACGTCGTACTTGCTAGACTCTGGAAGCGAGCTGTTGGAGACCTGCTGGATCAGGGCATCGGTCGCTTTCAAGCCGGAAGCGAGCACGGGCGCGAGGTCTGCCGGACGCTCGGCGCGGAACCCGGCCACCGCTTGCTCGACCAGTGCCTGAATGCGGATCAATTCCGTCTTCAGGAAGTCCGCGTTGGGGGCCAACTCACGAATGCCTACGAGCGATGTGTCGATCCCGTCGAAGAACGACTCTTCGTTTTCCGCCGCTGGCATAACTGACCCGAACCGGTGATAGCCGCTCATCATCTTTCCGCTCGCGGGAACGCTGGTTCCGCCATTCTGTGATTTCTGAAAGCCGAGGCCTTCGCGTGAGATCTGAACGTACCCTGTGCCCATCATCGGATCGACCTCGCCTTCCGGCACCTTGACATTTTCCTGGATGCCCCAGGGAAGCGATTGATTGTGGATGTAGTCCTGAATGCGCGCCGGCATCCAGTGATGCGTCGCGTAATCGTAGACTCCTTTATCCGTAACGCGGGCCAAAGGAACCCGCGCGTACATTTTGAGCGGCCTCCAGGGGCGCAGGCCCTCGCGAATCTGCTCCGGAAACGCGTTTGGATCGCCCGCGACGTTGAAGACCTCCTGCGCGGTCTGGCCCGCGACCTGGTGGTTTCCATGGCCGTCGCTCGGTCCGCCGATGAACACCGAGGTGACCACCAGCGGCCGGGTCATACGGATCACGCGAACTGCATCGCCCAAAACCCGGTCGTGCGACCAGCTCTCGTAGGTCTCCTCTTTCGTCTTCGAAAAGCCGAAGTTCACGACGCTGGTGAAATACTGGCCGACTCCGTAATAGCGGCCGGCTGCCAGCAGCTCTTCGGTGCGCACCAGCCCTAACGCATCAAAGAAATCCGGCGACATCACGTTCGCGCCGCTCTCGCCGCGGGTCAGCGACAGCAGCGATACCCGTGCGCCTTTGCCCCGAGATTCGTAAGTGAGCATTCCGCCGTCCTCGTCATCCGGATGGGCGGTGATCATGATCATGCTCGCGCGGGTCTGGAGCTTTTTCAGTATCTGCCAGACGCCCGCCGCTCCCCTGTCGATCGGGAGTGGAGTGGCATCAATCAACTGCGCATGAACGGGAGGAACACATCCCGCCAGGAGCAGGAGTGCAATGTACCGCATGATGACCTCTGATGTATTGTAGTCCGATTGCGCTTCCGGCAAAGGCGTACCTAGGGGATGGCGCAAGTTCAGAAACCCAGGGCTAAGTGGTTGATTCGAGTGGCGCAGGCCTTCAGCCTGCGCTTCCGAAGGCGGGCTGAAGCCCACCCCACTCACAAGCATGCTCCACGTCCAGTTACTCTTTCGACACCGCGATCACGTTGTCGTCCGGTTTGCGGTCGATCAGCTTGTTATACGGGTCAATGCCCGCTCGCGAGGGCATTTCGTTCACAAGCATCTCGATTTTCGACTGCCTGCCCGTTAGCTGTCGCTTCTCGAGATAAAGCGGCTTCTCGTTGTTCTCCTTGCCGCTGAAGACTCCGATGTCGATCAGATCGTTCACGGGGATCTCCGTCTCGGAGCCTTGTCCATCGGCCCGGAGCTTTCTCGCATCCACTATGAGCGTGACCTTGTACTTCTTGTCCGGCGTCTGAGTCCAGGTGGCTTTCACGGCGCGGTTGTCGAAGAGAATAATCGATTCGAACAGGTCGGCTACCAGCGGCTTCAGCTCCGGAGGCGCTGCATCCTTGAGGTTCTGCACGAACTCGAGCGAGTTCGGATAGGGTCCCTTGGCATACCGGTTATCGAGCAGAAACTTGCGCAGAGCCGCGTTCAGCCGTTCCTCGCCCATGTAGTCTCGCAGAGCGTACATCACCAAGCTGCCTTTGTTGTACCAGACATACGGTTCGTTTTGCACCAGCGAGAGCGGCGGTTCTCTTCGTGTTTCGCTCCCGCGGCCTCGCAGATATCCGTCCAACTCGTGCTTCAGAAATTTGCGGATCTGGTCCTTGCCGTACTCCTTCTCCATGATCATCAGCGCCGAATACTGCGCCAGGCTCTCCGACATCATGTTGGAACCCTGCGTCATGCTACCGATCAACTGGTGCCCCCACCATTGGTGAGCCAGTTCGTGCGCGGTGATGTAGAAGATCTCGTCCAGGTCGTCTTCCTTCTGCACGCGCTGAATAAAACCGAGCCCTTCTGAGTATGGAACCGTATTCGGGAAGGATTGAGCAAACTGCCGGTAGCGGGGATATTCCAGGACACGAAACTGCTGGAACTGATATGGCGCGAAATTGGTGCCGAAGTAATCGATCCCTTTCCGGGCCGACTGCAACATCCGGTCCAGATTGTATTCGTGACCGGGATGATAGTAGATCTCCAGTTTCACACCCTTATATTCTTCCTTCTTGACCGCGAAGCGGCCGGAGATGAAGGAGTAGAAGTTATTGATCCGCGTGCCGCCCATGTCGTACTCAAAGTACCGCCGTCCCTTCTCCGTCCACTCCCGCTTGAGATAGCCGGGAGCAATTGCGATCTGATCGGGTGAGGTGCTTACCACCGAATGAAAGGTGATCCATTCCGAATCCGGCGTGAATAAATTAACATTGCGGTAGTACGGATCGCCCGGTGGAGCGAGTTCCTCGAGCAGCGGCAGATGCTCCTCGCGGCGCCGCACGGGATCGCCGATTTCCACGCCGCGGTTGTATCCGATGCCCGGGAAATAACTGGCATCGAAGAACGTACCGTTGTAAGCAAAATCGTTCCGCTCATTGCCGTCCCGGAAACCAATGGAGTTGTAAGAAGCTTTGAAATCGAGCCGCATGCTTTCGTCCGGCGCCAGCGGCCGGTCGAGCTCATAGATCCAGTAACCCAGCCGCTTGTCCGTGAGCTCGGCCTTAAAGGGCCGGTCGGGGCTTATGCTATCGATGGATTCATTCGCGTTGGACAGATGAATGCGCTCGATCGGTTGGCCGGTGTGGTTGACCAGGGTGTAATGGCCGCGCCCGCTGAACGACCGGCGCTCGGGATAGATGTCCACGTCGATATCCACCGCCGTGATCCTGGGCTGGGGAAGGTTTTCGTATTTCTTGTAAGCACGCTCGTATTCGGCGCGTAAATCGCGGGTTTGTGTGGTGGTGCGAAATGTATTCAACACATGCGCGTTGTAGTAGAACCACCCGCCCGAAGCGATGAAGATCAGCAGTGCCACCGCGAATGCCGGCGTCAGAGCCGCCCAGCGGCCTCGCGCCTGTTTCCAGCGGCTGCTCCACGCCAGATCGGTTCCGCGCCTCGCCAACGCCATGGAAATCACCGCCAGCATTCCTCCAAATGCCAGCCAATAGATCAACGTCAGGGTAACGGCCGGGACGAAGTGACCGTACCCGTTCATATCCGAATAGATATACGGCGCGACCTCGCCCGCTAGATAGAGCCGGTTCTCCAAACCGAAGCGCTGGAGCACGGGAACCAGCACAAACACCCCGATCACTACGGCATGCGCTAAAAACTTGTTCGAGATCAGCGTGTGGCAGAAGAAGGCGAATAGAAGAAGCGAGAGCACGCTCGGAAAATCGATCAGGAAAAGTTCCTTGAAATAGACGCCCAGCTCAAAATGGTAGTAGCCGAAGGACGCTTGCACGACGATCCCGCATACCATCACCACCGCCAGAAGAATCAACTCGACCGCGGCGACCGCCGTCAATTGGCTGACCCAGTTGACCCAACCCGGCAGCGGCAACGAATCGTGAATCTCCTCAAAGCGGGTGTCGCGCTCGCGCCACACCACCTCGCCGGTGTAGAGCGTCGCTACGATCAACAGGAAGAGCATCGCGCCGCCTGAAATAACACTCACAATCAAATACGTTTCGGGCCAGACCGCGGTGTCGCGGAAGCGCCCGGCCACGCGCGCATTCCCCACGCACAGCACAATCATGATCAGCGCGATCGCCCAGAACGGGATCTCGCGCACGATGTTCAGGATTCGGAGCCGGTCAGTGATTTTAGTTGCGTTAATTGAGCGCGGGTGCCAAACGCGCGCGTTACGACGGGAATCGCCATGCCCCCTTGGTGACGGACCGGCGATTCGTCGTCCTCCTGGATCTTGCGCCGCGCGGCCCGCCTGCCTACCCCTTTCTTCGTCAGCGCCTCGACGGACATCGGGAACATCGCATAAGTGATCGCCAGCGCCAACACTCCGGCGCCGATCCAGAGCAGACGGTTATACAGGAACGCGCCGCCCCAGCTCACCAGTTGCGTGTTGCGCTCCGCGACAGTCCAATATTTCGTTACATGCAAATTTAGGATCAGGCCGAGCGGGTCGAACACGGCGGGCCAGAATGTATCTAACGATCGGCCGGTATTGACGATGAGCGATGCGATCATGTACAGCGCGAACAGAATAACGCCTTGCAAATACACCACGGCGATGCGGCGAGTTAGCGCCGCCACCATGAAGAACAGGCTGCCCAGGAAGAAAATCTGAATCAGCACCACGGAAAAATAGGGCTGCAACAGCCACCGGAGATTGATCGCCGCGATCCGCTCATGATCGGCCCAGGGCGCGAGCGACCCGAACACCATGCCGAAGATCAGTCCGGAGAAAATGAGCGCGGATACAATCAACGAACCGGCCCAGCGTCCGCCCAGGTAGGCCAATTTCGAGATCGGTTTAGTGAAGATCAACTGATAAGTGTCTTCTTTGAAATCGCGCAAAATCGAGGTGCCAAAAATGGCCGCGAGGATGATCGAGCCGAACGCAGTCAGTACGACATAATTAATGTGGATGGCGTACGGCCCGTTCAACAACACCTTGCCGATGCCCGCTGGACCGAAGCCCTGGCTCGCGACCGAGAAAAAGCACATTAAGAACCACAGCGCGAAGTAGACATAGGTCGAGAGCTGGCGCGACCGCAGCTTGATTTCAAACCAGACCATGTTGGCAAACATCGCTATTTCACGCCTTCCACGTAACGGTTCAAATTCAGGAAATAGACATCTTGCAGATCCGGCTCGATCTGGTCGAACCCGGCTCCTGGGTTACTTTCGGCAAACACCCGAACCTCGGTGCGGCCTGCCACCAGGTGGGTGGAGAGGATGCGCTGGGATCGCTCCAATTGGCGCATCTCCGCATCGTCGGCAATGGTCTTTTTCCATATTTTCCCGCTGAGCGCCGTGATGGCGTCTTGCGGGGGTCCCTCGGCCAGCAGTTGTCCTTGGCTGATGATCGCCATGCGGGGGCAAAGTTCCCGCACGTCTTCGACAATATGCGTGGACAGGATCACGATCACATCCTTACCGATCAGGCTTAAGAGATTGAGGAAGCGGTTGCGCTCGGTCGGATCGAGACCCGCGGTGGGCTCATCCACAATGATCAGTTTTGGCTGCCCCAATAACGCTTGAGCAATGCCGAACCGCTGCTTCATGCCGCCCGAGAAAGTGCCCAGTCTCTTCTTCCGCACGTCCCACGGGTTGGTCTGGCGGAGCAGCGAATCCACTTGTTCCTTTCGTTCGCCCGCGTTAGAGATGCCTTTCATGACGGCCAGATGGTCCAGCATGCCGGAAGCGCTCATCTTCGGATACACCCCGAATTCCTGCGGCAGATAGCCCAGAATTCGCCGCACCGAATCTTTTTCTTTCAGGACATTCATTCCATCCAGCCAGATTTCGCCCTCGTCCGCCTCCTGCAGGGTAGCGATGGTGCGCATCAGGCTCGATTTGCCTGCGCCGTTGGGTCCCAGGAGCCCGAACATATTCGTCCCGATGTTGAGGCTGATTCCCCGAAGGGCCTGGACGCCATTTGGATACGTCTTCGACAGGTTGGAAATTTTAAGATCCATAGGTGACTTTCTTGGGTTTGCCTGTTTGAGCTTTACCAGAGTACACCGAAACCGGCGGGATATATTTTCGACGAGTGTGATTCCGATGGCTGAGGTGAACTTGGTCGATGCGGGCGATCCGCCTCGACTTCAGCGACATGGCCAGACGGCCGCTCCGTTAAAGACGCACCACCGTGGCGGGCAGGCCGAGTGCGGCAGGCCGTTGGCCTGCCCGCGAGCACGCCGCCTTGCGGTGTGCCTGAAGTTGTATGCCGAGCATGTTCGGCAGTTTGGAAGTGGAAGTCTTCTACCCAACCTGATGGAGGTGAAGGGTAGTGAAGCGCAAGGGCGTCGTCGCGAGGCGGGGTCTGAAAGAAGCGTGGAGCAAATGTGCGAGCCGATGAACAATACAGCGGATAGGAGGCGTGAGCGTCAGACGAGCGGGCAACTCACCGCGAAGTCTGTATCCACGCTTGCGTGCGTTCCGCATCAAAGGCGCGAAGCGTAAATCCGACGGTTGCGCGCTGAAGGCTGTCGAACTTACCTCGGGAGGTCTGTTCCTGTGTCCGTAACGGACTGAGGGAGCCGCGAGGCGACCCGACCGCAGGGCAGAAGTCAGCAGAGGGCGTAGTAGCCACGCAAGTGGCGAAGGCCCGAACGGTTCCCCTGCCCAAGGGGTAAAGGGAGTGGGGAGTAAGTAGCGGGACTCATGAGCGGAAAACGGCAGAATAACCAGCTATTGCTGGCCTTTGAGGCAGAGAGCAGGAGTGAAACTCCGAGGGTAGCCATCGAAGGGACCAGACCGCTCGCGGCGAACCGTGACACAGAAAGCCCGACTATAACCGAAAGCTGATGCGGAACGCACGCAAGCGTGGAAGAAGTACTGGAGAAAGCAAATCTCAAGGAGGCATTGAAAAGGGTCAAGGCCAACAAAGGGAGTGCCGGTATGGA
>JBPCOQ010000144.1:0-44782 GCA_051000095.1 Bryobacteraceae bacterium
GTCCTATCCAAACGAGCGATTCGACGCTAAACACCCAAACATCCGAGGCAGGAACCGTGTGCGTTAGGAGCGCCAGCACGGGTCTGTGCGGGGGGCGGGCAGCAATGGCCGTCCCTACCGCGACCCCCACGGAAGAAATGCATTCTTGCCTGTGTGGGTTTAAACTTCGAGCTACTCCGTTAATTGGAATGTCCCGATAAACGACCCGCGGTTTGCGTTGTAGCTCCAGCTTGTGCCCAGGCCTTTTCCGGAGTACTGGTTTGCAACCGTGTAAGCAGGCATCGCATGCTCCGTCTTGGTAAGCGGCTGATACCAGACCGCTTCGTTATGGCAGATCTGGTCGCCCGTGGTCAGCGGGCGAGTCTCGAGTTTGGCGAGATTCCCGGCCTTCATCGTCGCGAACCGGCTATGAACGCTGTTGTCTTTCATCCAAAACTCGATCGGCTGAAAGTCCACGCGCACCACATCGGCCAGCAGGTCGCCTCCCATCTTTTGTGCGAACTTCTTTAACGCCAGCCGCTGCTCGGCGTTGGCGCGCTCATCGACGATTAGCACAGACTTCACCGGATACACCGTCGCAGTCACATCGCCCAGTGTTCCACTGGCGCGAATGACGCCCATTACCGAAAGGCCGTCCACGTTGACCCCGTCGAAGCTGCCCTGATCGATTCTCCAGCCCATCACAGCCAGGTCGCCCGCCAAGCCAACTTCGGAATTAGCGAAGCACGGTCCGGTATACACATCGGCGGTTCGCGCTTCGATGTATTCGCCGCGTACGTGGTTGGTGGGAAGGCTTGCGCCAAAAGCGAGGGCAGAGGCGCACAACAAACCGCAAAAAATGGAAAGTGTTTTCATGGGGACGGATTCTCCTGCGAACGTGATCTATCTCTATTATAATATCAACCACTTCATGCATCGTCTCTTTACCTTGACACCGGCCATTGGCGCCATCTGCCTATCGCTCGCAGCAGCCAGTTACGAGGCTCCCATGTTCAAAGCTCTGACCTGGCGCAACATTGGACCGAATCGAGGAGGGCGATCGATCACCTGCTCGGGCAGCCCCGGCCGGCCGCTCGAATACTACTTCGGCGCGACCGGCGGAGGTCTCTGGAAAACCGCCGACGGCGGCAATACCTGGAAGCCGGTCACCGATGGCCAGATCAAAAGCTCTTCGGTGGGCGCGGTGGCCGTTTCGGAATCGAATCCCGACGTCGTCTACCTCGGCATGGGCGAGACGGAGCTGCGCGGCAACATCATGCAGGGCGATGGCGTGTACAAGTCCATCGACGCGGGCAAGACCTGGAAGCATATCGGCCTGCCAGACACGCAAGCCATCGCGCGCATCCGCATACATCCCGCAAACCCGGACATTGTGTACGTAGCAGCGCTCGGGCATCCCTATGGACCCAACGAGGAGCGCGGCGTCTTCCGATCCAAGGACGGAGGCCAGACCTGGAAAAAAGTGCTGTTTCGCAGTAAGACGGCGGGCGCGGTGGATCTCACGCTCGATCCGCATAATCCGAACACGCTGTTTGCCGCAATTTGGGATGTCTACCGCACGCCGTGGTCGCTGTCCAGCGGAGGCCCACAAAGCGGGCTGTTCAAGTCCACCGACGGCGGCGATTCCTGGACGGAGATCACGCGCAACTCTGGCCTGCCAACTGGTGTTATCGGCAAAATCGGTGTCAGCATTTCGGGCGCGGATCCCAACCGCGTGTACGCGATTGTCGAAGCCGAAGACGGGGGCGTGTACAGCTCCGGCGACGCAGGCGCGCACTGGGCCAAGGTAAGCGAAGATCGGAAGCTCCGGCAGCGCGCTTTCTATTATTCGCGCATCTACGCGGATCCTAAGAATCGCGACACGGTGTATGTGCTCAACACCGGGTTCTACAAATCGATCGACGGAGGCAAGACGTACAAGGCCATTCGCGTTCCGCACGGCGACAATCACGACCTGTGGATCGCGCCGAACGAACCCACACGCATCATCAACAGCAACGACGGAGGCGCGAACGTATCGGTGAACGGCGGCGAGACCTGGACCCGGCAGGATTTTCCGACCGCTCAGCTTTATCACGTCGCAACGACAAAGGACATCCCGTATCATGTGTGCGGCGCGCAGCAAGACAATTCGACCCTGTGCGTGCCGAGCGACGATGGCCGCAATTTCCGCGATCCGCGCGCGCCGGTGGGCAGTTGGTTATACGCTGTCGGCGGAGGCGAAAGCGGCTACATCGCTCCGCATCCCAAGAATCCGGACATTTTCTATGCAGGCAGCCAGGGCGCTCTGCTTACCCGCTACGACCGGCGCTTCGGACACGCGCGCGATATCCAGGTGTATCCTCTGTTTTTTTCAGGCATGCCCGCCAAAGATCTCAAGGAGCGCTGGCAATGGACGTTCCCGATTGTCTTCTCGCCGTTCGATCCGAACGTACTCTACACGTCTTCGCAGCACCTGTGGCGTACTAACACTGACGGCCAAAATTGGGAGCGCATCAGCCCGGACCTGACCCGCGGCGATCCCAAGACTTTGGGCGACTCCGGCGGCCCGATCACGAAAGATCAGAACGGACCCGAAATTTACGGCACGATCTTCGCAATCGCTCCTTCTCGCTTCGATGCGAACACGATTTGGACTGGCTCGGATGACGGTCTCGTCTTTCTAACGCGGGATGGCGGCAAGCACTGGCGGAACGTCACTCCGCCCGCGCTCGAGGAGTTCAACCGCATCAGCATGATCGACGCGTCGCCACACGAGCCTGGCACGGCATACGCCGCCGCCAAGCGCTATCAGATGGACGACCGCCGCCCATACATCTTTAAGACTCACGATTATGGCGAGACGTGGAGCAAAATTATCGATGGCATACCAGCCAACGATTTTGTACACGTCGTGCGGGAGGACACCAAGCGCAAAGGCCTGCTCTATGCCGGCACGGAGCACGGCATGTACATCTCGTTCGATGATGGCGGCGGGTGGCAATCTCTGTCGCTAAATTTGCCGGACACCCAGGTGCCTGACATCGTGGTGGAGGAAAACGATCTGGTGATCGCAACCCACGGCCGGTCCTTTTACGTGCTGAACGATATTGGCCCGCTGCGCGAAATGCAGCCGGAGATTGCGAATGAAACCGTGTATCTATTCCAGCCCCGAACGATTCTACGATCGGTGCAGCACGGGCCGTTCGACTACTACCTGAAGCAGCCAGCCGAAAAGGTGACGATCGACATTCTGGATTCGAGCGGCCAACTGGTCCGCTCGTTTACAGGCACCGCGGAAGAGGAAAAGAAGAAAAAGCCAGACACGGACACCGATTCCGAATTCGCGGGGCCCCCTGCTCCCAAGCCGCCGGCCCGCAACGGCGGCACAAATCGTTTTGTGTGGGACCTGCGATATCCGGGGGCAAAGCCGTTCGAGCGGATGATCCTGTGGGGGGCACGGGCGGAGAGTGGACCGTTGGCGCCGCCCGGCTCGTATCAAGTCCGTTTGACCGCGAATGGTGTCACGCAAACACGGCGGTTCGACGTCCGAAGAGATCCTCGACTGGCTTCCGTGACCGGCGAAGACTTACGCAAGCAGTTTCAGCTCGCAATCCAAGTTCGGGACAAGGTGACCGAGGCGAATGAGATGGTAATCCGTATCCGTGAGCTCAAGAAGCAGATCAAAGATCCGAAAAGTGCGGAAGGCGAGCGCCTGCAGACCAAGCTGGGCGCGATCGAGGAAGACATCTATCAGGTCCGCAATCGTAGCAGCCAGGACCCGCTGAACTTCCCGATCAAATTGAACAATCAGATCGCCGCGCTGGCCCGAAGTATCGAGACCGGCGACGCTCCTCCTACCGATCAGGCGTACGTGGTGTTCCGCGAGCTGTCCGTGCAACTCGAGGCAATCCGGGGGCGTTTGAACGAGGTCTTAAAGGCCAACAGGCTTGAGTGATCCAGCAACGTTGCCCATGACAATGTTTGTGGTTGGGGCGCATACGTGCCGGAGCTTACCAGGCGTGGTCATCCGATCGGCAGATATTCGATCTTCCCCGCCATTCATAAACGATGCCAGAGAACTCCGGCTGTCCTGGAGCAGACCCGTTCCTTCGCGCAGAACATCCTCGTCTTGCGACACCAGAATCCGGCCAAGCTCCGTCGGTTTATCCAAAAGGGCCCGTCGTCCAACTCCGCCGATCCGTGTTCCCGCGCGGTCAGGACATCGATTCCTCGCAAACCCAAAGCGGTCGTGACGGCACGGGTACGTGTACGTCCATGTAAACGCGACACTCAAATAAGCCACACCCTGGCGGTTAGTTCGATCCGCGTGGCAAGGATCGCGATCACAGCGTATATCCTAACTTAAAGTATATGCACGCTAAACGGCCGAAAGCCACGGCAATGAATCAATCGTTTCCGGTCTGGACACACCGCCTACTGGAGCACAGAGTTCGGGGCTGCTCTTGCCTGTTCCAGCGCTCTGATCGGAATCCTCCACTGGTTCGATTTGAATAACAAGGTTTCGAATCGATGGCGGAGACGACAAGAACCCGTTCGTCGGTGAGCAGCGCGGTGGACAGAGACCGGCTTTCACCGTAAGCGTCATCGAGAATTAACCCGCTTGTGACTGGATTTTCACCGAGGAACCACCGTGAGTCTTTACGCTGGGAGATGTATGAAAATGACCGGCGTTTGTTTCGTCGTCGTATTTGGCTGCGTGCCGATGGCTCAATCCGATTTGGCATCCCTCGCTGGAACCGTGGCTGACCCAAGCGGCAGCGCAGTGAGCGCCGCTGCCGTCCGCTTGCAGTCGAAAGCCACAACCTATGAGCGGCAAACCCGAACCCACATGGAAGGGCGCAGGAATTGTTAGCTGAGATCGGACCTACCGCCGCGGCTTTTGCCAGCCCGACCGGTTTGCCTCGTGGGTAGGAGTCTGCCCGGGTAGTCAGGAATCGGTTGGTGTTTGCTATAGCCACGGCACGTGCGCAAGCGCATCGAAGCGCCAAGGGAAACCGCTGTTTACGGCGTTTACTGTGCCAAATCGCGTGGGCGGCGGTTCATGCCAAGGACAACTCTTGGCGAACGGCTCAAAATCGCGGTCGTCGTGCAGCAAGTAATATCCGCTCTCGATGCATCGGGTCGCGATTACCGTATCGATGGTCTTGCGAACAGTCACGCCGAGCTTGCGCAGCGTGCGGAAGTTTATGGCCGCCTGAATTGCGATTTCCCGTCCGCACAGCTCTATCACCATCAGCGACCTCAGCATCTTCCCGGCTTCATGGAAGTCTCGTTCATCGGCAAAGCCTTGCAGAACCTCTGTGCGAATCAAGTCCTCATCGCGTTGAGATCGCCCTGCCAGTCCGGTTTGCCCCGCGGACGGCGGATCTCCGCCTGTCTTCTCAGCCTCAGCAAGGTCCGCAAGCCCAGTTCAACGGCCTCGCGCTTGGTCTTTAGACCGGTCGCGCGAAGCGTGTCCCGCAACAGCCTATCGTCAATAACAATATTCGTTCGCATGATGAGTATCCTGAATATTGAGGCGGTCGCCCCCGCCTCTCACTCGTCATTCCCCACCTTCAGCACCGCCAAAAACGCCTCCTGCGGTATCTCCACCCGGCCTACGCGCTTCATCCGGCGCTTGCCTTCTTTCTGCTTCTCCAGCAGTTTCCGCTTGCGCGAGATGTCCCCGCCGTAGCACTTGGCGAGCACGTTCTTTCGCATCGCCGAGATCGTTTCCCGAGCCACGATCTTATTTCCGATCGCCGCCTGCAAAGCCACTTCGAACATCTGCCTCGGAATCAGTTTGCGCAGCCGGGAAATCAGATCCTTGCCGCGCTCGAACGCCACATCTTTATGCACGATGATCGACAGCGCATCCACCGGCTCGCCCGCCACCAGCACGTCCAGCCGCACCATCGGCGACACCCGGTACCCCGCCAAATGGTAATCAAGCGACGCATAGCCGCGCGATGCCGATTTCAGCCGGTCGTAAAAATCCAGCACGATCTCGTTCAACGGCAGCTCATATAACAACAGCACGCGCCCGGTGCCGATATACTCGAATTTCTTCTGATTGCCCCGCTTCTCTTCGAGCAGCTTCAGAATCTCGCCCACATATTCTTCCCGAGTGATCACCGTGCCGTCGATGATCGGTTCTTCAATCTGCCTGATCTCCGTTGGATTGGGAAACTTGGTCGGATTGTCTACCTCCACTACCGTCCCGCTGGTTGTCGTCACCTTGTAGCGCACACCCGGCGCCGTGGTGATCAGATCGATTTCGAACTCCCGCTCCAGGCGCTCCTGCACGATCTCCAGATGCAGCAGTCCGAGAAATCCGCAGCGGAATCCAAACCCGAGCGCCATCGAATTCTCAGGCTCAAAGTTGAACGCGCTGTCGTTCAGCCGCAGCTTCTCGAGCGCCTCGCGCAGGCGGCCATGCTCGTGCGATTCCACCGGATAGAGCCCGGCGAACACCATCGGCTTCACTTCTTCAAAGCCTGGCAGTGGCTCCGCCGCGGGATCCTCGGCACTGGTGATCGTATCGCCAATCTGCGCATCCGACACGGTCTTGATGTTCGCGAACAGGAATCCGACTTCGCCCGCCGACAACTCATCGCACGGGATGGGCTTGGGTGACTGATAGCCCAGTCCTTCCACTTCATGCAAGCTGCCGTTGGCCCACAGCTTGATCTTCTGTCCCATGCGCAGCCGGCCCTCCACTACGCGCAGCAGAATGATCACGCCTCGGTACGGATCGAACCACGAATCGAAGATCAGCGCCTTTAACGGCGCGTCCACGGAACCCTTTGGAGCCGGCACCCGCGCGACCACGGCTTCCAGTACGTCCTGAATGCCAATGCCGTTTTTCGCGCTTGTCAAAATAGCGTCGTCGGCGGGCAGTCCCACCACTTGCTCAATCTGTTCGCGGATGCGCTCCGGTTCCGCCGAAGGCAGGTCGATCTTGTTGATCACGGGAATGATCTCGAGATTGTGATTCAGCGCGAGGTAGGTGTTGGCAAGCGTTTGCGCCTCCACTCCTTGCGATGCATCCACCACCAGCAGAGCGCCTTCGCAAGCTTGCAGGCTGCGCGAAACTTCATAGGTGAAATCCACGTGCCCCGGCGTGTCGATCAGGTTGAGCTGATACACAATCCCGTCTTGCGCGCGGTAGTTCAGCCGCACGGCGTGCGCCTTGATGGTGATGCCGCGCTCCCGCTCCAGGTCCATCGTGTCGAGCACTTGCTCCATCATTTCCCGCTGCGATAGCGCGCCGGTCATTTCGAGCAGACGGTCGGCCAGTGTCGATTTGCCGTGATCGATATGGGCAATGATCGAGAAATTACGGATTAAGCTTGGGTCCATTTCGGTTTCAATCCACGCACACAAGCGTGAGAGGTAGGCCTGTCCTCAAATTATCCCACGCGTTACAGGCGCCAGTCTTCGGTGAATGGATTGATCGTCCCGCATTGAGGACACCGGTACACAAAAAACATCCAACGGCGCTCCACAATCTTCCGGTCGTGCAGCAGCCAGTCCGACGAATATCCCGAACCACAACGAATACAAATATTGGTCCAGGCCCGATCCTCAATAGAAGACGCGACGTCACCGAAATAGAGCGCCCATCCATACACACAAAGGCGTGTCCCCAGCAGGCGGTCCAACAATCTCGATAGATAGCTCAGCACCCGTAACGATGGCTCAGTTCCCCCGCCCAGCAGCAACAATCGGCGCGGACCCGGCGCGCGGCTATTGTTTCGATTGAGAAAGCACAAAGACGTACACAGCGTACGAGTTCCTGCATGCCGTAACCCGGTGGCGCGCTCGATCCTCGATGCGAGTTCCTGCGCCGACAGGAACGGGTTCACATGACCGCCGCCGCGCGCTAACCACCGATACAGCCGATCCGAAAAGGTAGACGAGTCCGGCACCCCAACATACAGCGCGCCATTCGATTTGATAACGCGGCCGATCTCCGCCAACGCCCCCGCGAGATCCTCAAAGTGCTCCAGGCTGTGATTCGAAATCACCACCTCAAACTGACTGGCGCCAAACGGTAACTTCGCCGCATCGGACTGCACAAAATGTCCTGACGCGCCTTCCCGCTCGCGGTCAGCCCGCACCACGGTGTATGGTCTGCCTGCTGAGTCGAAACTGCCTCGCCCGCACCCGAGGTCCAAAACAAAGGCGCCGGCCGGCAGATCGCTCAAAAGTTCGTGCACACTTCAAATACTTGCAGATGATATATACAAAATGAAACTCTGTAAGCCATGGCAGGGCAGGTGTTGGCAATTCTATTCGGGTTCGCATTTACCATCGCCACCTGTTACTTCGCGAGCCGGATCTTGCTAGCTCGATTCCGCAGCTTGGCTGTTTTCATCCTTGCAACGATCGGCGGGGCACGACCGGCAATATTCGCGGCCCTGGGTGCCGTTCTGATTTCGCGCGCGATTGGGCAGAAACAGCCCGTGCGCCCTTCGCTGCCACCCTTGCCGCCGATCTGGAAATGGATGTTCACCCTGATTTTCATCGCCTACACGGTGTTGTATTGATCGCATGCCATGGGACCGGAATACAGTCGCGACGGCAGTGGCTACCATCTTGGCCTGTCGCGCGTTATCTGCGGCAGCACAGCTCGGGCGAATCACAAAACAGCATCTTCGCCAATCTGTCGCAAGGGCTGGAAATGCTTTTTCTGTTTGCGTTCGCATTTGGGCGGCACTCGCCGGCAGCCTTGTCCACTTTGCCTTCTTCCTCTCGCTGGTGTTCGGCATAGTCGCGTATGCGCGGCGTTTCAATTTTCCACGTGCCGGCGTTTTCGCCGCGCTTCCGATCTACGCCAGTCCGGTGTTCGGTTTTGACGGAACCAGGGCATACAACGATGTCGCGGCAACTTGCGTGGTGTTCTTCGTATTTTACGTGCTGCGCATTTGGCGGAGACGCGGCAGGATAGCCTCCTTATCGTGACCGGTCTTCTCGCGGGATTCGCTTACGCCATCAAATACACCGCGGGCGTCAGTGTAGTCTTTGCTTTGGGCTTTGTGCTCTCGAAATCCGCAAGTATACGGCGGACTGCGGTAATTTGCGGCAGTTCGGTCATCATGATCGCTCCCTGGATGATTAAAAACTGGGTGATCGTTGCAAATCCTTTTTCGCCGCTGATGAACCGGTGGTTTCCAAATCCATACGTGAGCGCCGGCTTCGGCGTCCAGACTCGGTACCTGCTCCCGGCGTTCCTTTTGGGGCCCTCGCGCTTGGACTTGCGCTGATGCGGATTCCAGCCGCTCTTCCGGCGGTCCTTGCGGCACATTCGATTCTCTGTTGGCCGACCGTTCTAAAACACTATTGCGATAGCGGACTGCGAGTCCGCCATTTTCTTCCAAAGCAAGCCTGGCGCATCGAGAGCGAAGACTCCACCCTTTCGTATCGCCTCCCCGGCTATCGAATCTCGAAGATGGTCGATCGGCTCGTGCTCTCTAACGGCCGCGTACTGTGCTTTGCGAATCCGCCTGAAGCGTATACGTCGCGGGAGCTGCTGGTTTACTTTCAATCCACCTTCAACGTGACCGCGATCGACATTCTATCTTTCTATCTTTACCGTCAGTGCCATCCTTTCAGCCGGCCAGGCGGCTTTCATTCGCGACCTCCCCGCAACCTCCGCAGGCGTTTCGGATTGTTCAGGTGAATGAAAGCGCTACCAATCAATGGAGCGTTGTGGAAAATACTCTCGGCCAATCCTTTGCAAGTTCCATGCCTCGCGGCGCAGATCCGGCATGTTTGTCGAACAGACCTGCCTCTACGCCTGCAATGATGGTCCACATTATCCCCGTGGGGCAGACGGTCGCCTTTTGCCGTCTGCCAGGGCGACCCGATTTTGGCCGCCAACGAATCCGTCTATCCGCCCACATCTTCGGTGAACAAATTCCAACCACCGCAATTCGGACAGTTGTAGCTCCTCGGAGCGAAAAAACTTCGTCGCACTAGGCCGTTGACCGCCAACGAAGCCGCTGAATGGCCGGCTCCACAGTTCACGCAGACGTTGGTCCAGGGGATGGTGGCTATCGCTTCCCGGACGTCACCGAAATAGAAAGCCCATCCATACACACTCATCCGCGTCCGCAACAAACGGTCCAGTACCCGGAGAACATAGTTCAGAGCGGCGATAAGCTTCTGGTTGCCATTACCGAACAGCCAAAGCCGTCGAGGGGGACGAGGCAGAAAGTGGCGGCGGGCCAGAAATCCAAGAGAGCTGTGTAGCACACGCATTGCGACCAGACGTAGCCCCGTTGCGTCTGAAATGAACTGGCTGATCTGGCCGGCGGATCGGAAAAAATTGACGTGCCCTCCGCCGTGGTAGACCCACCGATATAGCCGGTCGGTCAAGCTCGATCCATCCGGTACGGCAACATATACGCTCCCGTCACTCCGCACAACACGGCCGATTTCCTGTAGAACGCTAGCGAGTTGGTCCATATGTTCCAAGCTATGGTTAGCGATCACAGCGTCGAAACTGCCATCACGAAAAGGAACACGGGAGGCATCCGCCTGGACGAATCCAGCGCCGCACGGATACGCGGGAAACTCTCTGTCCAGCCGGACGGTGAAGAGCCCTGGATAGCCTTCCGATGGGAAGCTGCCTGTGCGAGAGCCGAGATCCAACACCCTGGCCTCGCTGCGCAAATTCCGCAGGATCTCATCCACCTAGCGACTCCGGTATTTCAAGCGGTGACGTCGCGCGCTTCGCCGCTGCTCACTGCTGGCACAGCGCGGCTTTGCTGCAAACTGTGGGGCAGGCGGTCGGGCGCACACAGCAAGACTATCGAAGACTCAGCCCGGGAGCCCACACCCAGGACTGTCTGCTCTATGAACGCGGTGCTTCGGCCGCAATGCCCAACCAGCGTCCGAAGCGGTTTCTCGTTTCCGACGAAGGCGATTTCCGCTTGGCTTGCGAGCCTGGCTCCTCGGGCGGCGCGGTCTTTTCCTTGTACTGGCCGATCAACTCGCTTTCGTCGAACCCGATAGCCGCCGCGTATTGCCGTATGTAGCTGGTACTAAACAGTCCACCCGGCAGCTTTTCAAACTCCTCCGATTCGATTGCGCGCAGAAAGCGGATGCTGATTTTAGTCTTATCCGCAATCTGCTCCAGGGAAACTCCGCGCTTTTGCCGAAACCCCGGAAGCCCGAGGCTGCGAACATACTTTGATACAGTCGGTGACGACGCACCGTTGTTTTGGCTTGCCATAGTTATAGTCCAGACTAGCTAACTTAGGTAGATATGATAATACCTCACCAGATGTGGGAAAAGAAACAAACCCGTAACCTTATTCCGCACAAATATTAATCTTAGATCTCATAGCGTGAGTTCCCGCAACCGGAGAGCATTCTGGACCGCATAGGCCGCTTGATCGTTATCAAAGTAAAAGTAGATCGCCCGAAGAGTTTTTCTCCACCGCTGGATTCGCGCCGCCCATTCCTGTAGGCGCTGATCGCTGTAGCTGCCCTGGTATTTTCCGCCCGGCCCGTGTAGCCGAACGTACGTGAAATCTGCGGTAATCTCGATTGGAGACTGGTACCCCGCCAAGTCGAACGCGCAATGCGCCGCATTGTGCCGCTCGAGTTCCCGATATACCTCCGCCGAGTGCCAGGTCGGATTGCGGAATTCGAAGGCGTACCGGTGGCTCGGCGGGAGCGCCTCGAGGAAATGCCGGAACCGTTCGAGATCGAGCTCCCAATTAGGCGGCAGTTGGAACAAGATAGGTCCCAATTTGCCGCCGAGCAGGTCGGCGCGCTGAAAAAAGCGTTCCAGACCGGGTTGCGGGTCCTTCAGCTTCTTCATGTGGGTCAGAAACCGGCTGCCCTTCATGGCGAAGCGGAAGCCGGGCGGCGTGGATTCGCGCCACGCAGCTAACGCATTTTCAGGAGGCAACCGATAGAAACTATTGTTGATCTCGACCGTATCGAATCGATCGAGATAGTATCCGAGCATTTTGGAGGAGGGCAGTTTCAGCGGATAAAACGGGCCCATCCAGTGCCGGTAGTGCCAGCCGGACGTGCCAATCCGTAGCTCTGCGTTCACGCGCATTTTATTTTCTCAACATCCTGAATCACCTGCAAGCAATCCCAACCTTCCCGGTTTCTTACTCCCGCGATTCATCGCTGTATCCTGAGCCCAGCTGCCACGTGGAGCAGGCGATCTTGTCGCCTGCTTTCCCCGGTCTCAGCTCTTTGCCTCGAAAATACTCTTCGGGCCCAGGAGCTCCTCGAGTTTTGGCTTTTGGTTTTGTGTGAGTTTCTTGCGTTTTGATGGCGGTCGCGCCTACGAAGGAGTTGCGGCCGCTGGCTCTTTGACAACAGAATATTCTTGCTCCGTGTTTGGCGGGCGCGAAATCCCAGGGCGCCACGGGCCGGTCGGAGGACCCTGTCATTTTCATCCCCTGGGTGGCCCTCGGGCCAATTAGGTGGAAATCCGAATATCTACCCGCCGCCCGGCGGACGCTACTTTGCGCAAATCCGTCAACTAGCGTCCGCCGCGACCCGGATCGTAATCTAAACTCCATCAAATCAGCCAACTAACGGTTTCGACAACCTCAGAACAACGGTTTCTTGGCCGAGTTCGCAACGATCAACGGTCGAAAAGCACACGATTCGTCTTATCATAAAGAATAGAGTTGTCGACCCTGGAGGAGTTCCGACCATGAAAATTGTAGTGTGCGCGCTGGCTACCGCCGCTTTGGCTGCAGCCGCCTCCGTTCCCGCCCAGGTCACGTTCGATAAGGATGTGTTGCCTGTACTACAGAAGAATTGCCAAAGTTGCCACCGCCCCGGCGAAGCTGCCCCGATGTCGTTTCTGACATACCAGCAGACCCGGCCGTGGGCCAAAGCGATCAAAGCCGCGGTTGTTTCCAAAAAGATGCCTCCCTGGTTCGCCGATCCGCACTACGGCAAATTTGCGAACGACCGGACGTTGTCTCCGGCTGAAATTGAGACGCTGACAGCCTGGGTCGACACCGGCGCCAAAGAAGGGAATTCCAAGGATGCGCCCAAGCCCGTGAGCTTCGTCGATGGATGGCAGATCGGGAAGCCCGATGCTGTGATCGAGATGCCGATTGCGTTCGACATCCCGGCTTCCGGCACCATCGACTACCAATATATTCTGGTCCCAACCGGGTTCACCGAAGACAAGTGGGTCCAGGCTGCGGAAGCGCGTCCGGGCAATAAGGAACTGGTCCACCACATCATTGCTTTCATTCGGGAGCCGGGCAATCCCTGGATGAAAGACGCCAAGCCTGGCGTACCCTTCGTTCCCAAGCGGGACGGTGGAGCGGGCGGCCGAGGCGGTGGTTTCGGCGATTCTCTGGCAGGCTATGCTCCAGGCATGGTGGCGCCAGTCCTCGAACCGGGTCAAGGGAAACTGGTGAAGGCCGGTTCCGGCATTATCCTCCAGATGCACTACACGGCAACCGGAAAGCCAGGTACCGACCGTTCCCGCGTAGGTGTGATTTTTGCCAAGCAGCCACCTAAGGAGCGCGTCGTGACCTTAGCCGCCACCACCACCGATTTTGCGATCCCGGCCGGCGACCCCAATTACGAAGTGGATTCCAAGGTCACGCTACAGCACGACGCGACGCTGGTTTCTTTGCTGCCGCACATGCACTTTCGTGGAAAGAGTTTCGAATATACCGCGATTTATCCGAATGGCGAGAAAGAGGTCCTTCTCGACGTTCCTCATTACGACTTCAACTGGCAGTTGACCTATTACCTCGACAAGCAGAAAACGCTTCCGGCTGGAACGCGGATCGAGTGCGTCGCCCATTATGACAACTCGCCGAACAATCGCTTCAATCCCGATCCCACCAAAGTGGTTCGCTTTGGCGAGCAGACCTGGGAAGAGATGATGTTCGGCTTCTTCGATGTTGCCGTTCCCGTCGATGTCACCATGATGGACCTGATGCGTCCAAAAAAGCCGGCAACCAAACAGTCCGGTGCGGGGCTGTAGTGCAGACGCGCCAAACAGAGCCGCGACCGCGAGGGAGCGGTTTCCTTGATCTACGATAGTTATTGGGAGAAATGATTAATGCCGCCAAAAGCCCTTTCGCTCACCCTAGCCGCCGCCGTATCCGCCGTGGCTGCCACCGGCCCCGCGCCCGTCACCTTCACTAAAGACGTGCTGCCGGTCCTCCAAAACAAATGCCAGGAATGTCATCGGCCCGGCGAAATCGCCCCCATGAGTTTCATGAGCTACGAGCAGGTTCGTCCCTGGGCCAAGGCGATCAAGACGGCTGTCTTAACCAAGAAGATGCCGCCTTGGAATGCCGACCCGCACTACGGCAAGTTCTCGAATGATATGTCGCTGCCGCAGAGCCAGATCGACACCATCGCCGCTTGGGTGGACGGTGGCGCGAAAGAGGGCAATCCCAAGGATGCTCCCAAGCCCCGCGAGTTCTTCGCAGGCTGGACCATTGGCAAGCCCGACCAGATCTTCGCCATGCCGAAGAAGATTGACATTCCGGCTTCGGGAGTGATCGAGTACACTTACGTCATTATTCCCACCGGCTTCACGGAAGATAAGTGGGTTCGGGCAGCGGAAGCGCGTCCCGGCGCGCGTACGGCCATGCATCACGTCATCGCATTCCTTCGGCCGCCAGGGTCGAAGTGGCTGAAGGACGCGGTTCCTGGCGAGCCGTTTATCCCAGGAAAAGGGCAGCGCGGGCAACGTGGACAAGACAGCGTTCCCGGCGAGTTGTTGGTTGGTTACGCCCCCGGCCTTCCTCCCACCGAACTGGAAGAAGGACAAGCCAAGCTGATCAAAGCCGGCAGCGACATCGTTCTGCAATTGCACTACACGCCCAATGGCAAAGAGACCAGTGACATTACCCAAATCGGCGTCACGTTCTCAAAGGAGCCACCCAAGGAGCGGGTGATGACCATGAACGCCATCAGCTTTTTCCTGAAGATTCCGCCGGGCGATTCGAACTACGAATCGCACTCGCAGACCACGTTGGGTCAGGACGTCAAGCTGGTGAGCATGATGCCGCATATGCATCTGCGCGGCAAAGACTTCCAGTATCGCGCGGTCTATCCGACCGGCGAGAGCCAAATCCTGCTGGATGTTCCTCATTACGATTTCAACTGGCAGCTCTCCTATGTGCTGAAAAACGAATTACTGCTGCCGAAGAACACTCGCATCGAGTGCACCGCTCATCATGATAATTCCAGTAACAACCCGTTTAACCCCGACCCAAGCAAAGAGGTCCGTTGGGGCGATCAAACCTTTGAAGAGATGATGATCGGCTGGTTTGACGTTGCGTTCGATGCCAAGCTGGATCCGGCTGTTTTGCGTCAAAAGCCTGCAGCGGCGACTGCAACCCGGAGTGAATAAGAAAAGATGAAGTGGACAGTCGGCATTGCCAGTACCGCGTTGAGCATGGTGGCGTTTGGAGCGAGTGTTCCCCAAAGCATCACCTACCATAAGGACGTCGAATCGATCGTACAGAACCGGTGTCAGGAATGCCACCGGCCTGGCGAGATTGCGCCCTTCTCGATGATGAGTTACAAGGACGCTCGTCCTTGGGCAAAGTCGATCAAGTCCGACGTCGTGACTAGGAAAATGCCGCCGTGGTTCGCGGATCCAAAGTACGGCCATTTTGCGAACGACCGCTCGCTCAGCAAGCAGGAGATCGATACGCTGGTCGCGTGGGTGGACGGCGGCGCCAAGGAAGGCGATCCCAAGGACGCTCCCGCTCCCCGCGCGTTCGTGGAAGGCTGGAACATCCAAAAGCCGGACGTCGTTATTGCGATGCAAGAGCCGTTCAAAATTCCGGCGACCGGCGACGTGCCCTACCAGTACGTCGTGATGCCGACCAACTTCACCGAAGACAAGTGGATTCAGATGGCGGAAGGCCGGCCGTCGAATCGCAGCGTGGTCCATCACATTGTGCTGTTCATTCGAGAGCCCGGGTCGAAGTGGCTCAAAGATGCCGCGCCGGGTCTGCCGTTTGTGCCTCCGGGCAATGGCAAGGATTTCAACAACACCTCGGGCGCCGGTAGCGAGATCCTGATGATCTACACGCCGGGGATCGTTCCGGAAATCTGGCGTCCCGGTCTTGGCAAGCTGATCAAAGCCGGCTCGGACATCGTTCTGCAGATTCATTACACGCCGAACGGCAAGACGGCCACGGAAGATCAGACTAAGGTCGGACTCGTTTTTGCGAAAGAGCCGCCCGCCGAGCGAGCCATTACTCTTGGCTCCGCCAATCTCGGATTCAGAATCCCGCCGGAGGATCCTGCTTACAAAGTGGAAGCCAAGAGCCCGCTGCCCAACGGCGGGACCATCCTGAGCTTCTTCCCGCATATGCACCTGCGCGGTAAATCTTTCGAGTACAAGGCGCTCTACCCGAGCGGTGAGACCGAAACGCTTCTGCGGGTTCCCAAGTACGATTTCAACTGGCAGCTCGACTACAAATTGGAGAAGCCGCTGACGGTTCCACCCGGAACCAGGATTATCGCGGATGGGTATTTCGACAATTCGCCGAACAACCCGAGCAATCCCGATCCGAAGGCGACCGTGACTTTTGGAGAGCAAAGTTGGGAAGAGATGATGATCGGCTTCTACGATGTGGTAATTCCGGCGAACCAAACCTTGCGGGAATTCATGACCCCCAAGAAGACGGAGTAGGTGTGACACAGACACGCTGTGTTGCACCGAGTGGCACAGGCATTCTTGCCTGTGTTGCACTTAGACGCGGACTCTGATGTTTTCAAACCGGTCTTTGCCCGGCTGCCTGGCAAGCGCATTCCTGTCTGTGTTGTTTTTGACGACCGCATGCCTCACAGTACAAGCCCATGATGTCATCACCACCAAAGTCACCTTCTCGCGCGAAATCTCGCGCTTGTTCTACAAGAGTTGTGCGTCGTGCCACCACGAGGGCGGCTCCTCGTTTTCACTCACGACCTACGAACAAGCGCGTCCCTGGGCAAAGGCGATCAAAGAGGAAGTGCTGGAGCGCCGCATGCCTCCCTGGGGCGCGGTAAAGGGGTTCGGAAGCTTCAAAGACGACCAGGGCCTCACGCAGGAGCAGATTGAGCTGATCTCGGGTTGGGTGGAAGGCGGCGCTCCGGAAGGCGATCCGGCGCTACTTCCGAAAGCTCCCAACTGGAACGCGCTGCCCGCCCGTCCGGCTGGTCCGATGCACAGCGAAGTGATCGTGGACGGGAGCGTCACCCTCAAACAGCCGCTTGCGCTAGCGGGAATTCGGGCCGCAACCTTGCTCGACGGCGGCACAGTACAGGTGATCGCCCGTAAACCGGACGGCTCGATCGAGCCCCTCATTTGGCTCTATAAGTACCAACCCCAGTTCGACCGGACCTATTATTTCCGCAGTGCCATCCAGCTTCCGGCAGGCACAAAAATCGAGGAGTTTCCCGCGGGAACAGGCAGCGTCTCGCTAGTCAATTTGGCTGTGCCACTTACTTCAGCTCTGAAACCGGCACATTAAAAGACGGCCTCGGGAATGGCTATTTCTTCTGCCCAACCAGAATCACATCGTATACAACATTATCGACCTTTTAGCCTCTGATATCCTTCAACGAACCCGTGTACCTGAACCGGTTTCCAAACTCATCGTCTTTCACGGACAACTTATAGCTGAGGCCAATTGCGGTGATGCCCAAGCTATCGAGAGTATGGAGTTCGTGTGGCTGACTGACACCGTCCTGGTTTTCGTCAATCCAGACGCGCAATTTAGTCCAGACAGCGTCCTTTGCGTCGATCCATCCATCGTTGTTGCCACCGTTTACCCGCAGATCGAAAACAGATAACGCGTGAAAGCCATTGGGCTGACGCGTATGCTGCTGCGGCGTATAGTTGCCGAACAATTCCCGCATACTATCGATATTCCCGTTGGCATTACGATCTAATGCCAACCACCCATTGCCAGACCCGGGACGAGTCCAACTGGTACGAGCAACCCCTTTCCCGTTCACGTTGAACAATACGCCGTCTTTGGCACCTGTCAGATGAAACCCAATGCCTTTTGTGTCTATTACAATGGGGTCGCCATTCTCACAACCCAAAGCCCAGTAGGTGTATTCGCTAGGGTCATATTGCGAGCACTGGTTGGCGCCATCTTCAAGATTACAGTCGTAATTACACCACCCGTATTCATCGTAGCAGCCATTATCGCAAAAGTACGTCGGGGGAGATGTTGTATACTTGCGCGTCTCTGACTGTCTGGGTCCAAGAGCCATCCGACCCAGCAACAGGATTATTGAAATATGCCCAACATGCGATATCCGTATGCGAGACCATATCGCAGTTTAGCCAAGTCTGACACATTCCTCTGCCAAAATTGGCAGCCTTATCCGTCGCGCCATCGGGCCATGTGAGATCCCAAATTTGAGCCTTCAGATTGGTATAGTCGCCATCTGGTATCGAACAATAGGAAAAAGTCGGGTCATGGGCTGATGTAGATGCTAGACGAACCGTGTAGTGAAACGATTACTATACCTAGCGAAACACACTCAGAGAAACTAATAATGTTCCTGAGCCTACCTGCCTTTTCGGGAGCATAGAAGGCTGACTTCGCGAACTGTTTCTTGCTGGCACGATCTAAAGCGGATGAGAGCACGTGATGATGAACGATCATTGCATCGATTTCCGCACGAACGACGCTTTTGTCTCTGGCTCCTATCCGCCGGGCATTCCGTAAGTCTTCAATAATCTGGCTATTTGTGTCCCGAACCGCACTTGCAACCAGGCCCGGCGCCTGCGTGCCGTCCTCTAATGTGATATCCATGGCATCGATTCTTGTAATGGTCTCGTCTAATGCGTCCAGGAGCCCCTCAGTGGGTTTCTGCCGAAGCGTCTCGAGAAGCGGCAATAATCGTTTGATCTGGAGCTGTCTGCCCTTGCGGAGCTGATCTATCATCGCAATGTAGTCGTGGATTCCTTCAGAAGAGCCGTCCTCAAACATGACGCAAGTGATTGCGAAAGAGCTTATCTCGGCCTCGTCAGCGCCAGGTTTAGGATCGAAGGCTAACCCTGCCTCATAACTAGAGTGTGGAGAGATTCCCATCGATCGCGGTGGAAGGAATTCTTGTAAGACCACGGGATTGCTTTGAGTGCTCATACAAAAACCGGTTATCGCCTTATCGCTATTATTTTCCAGCGAGATCCGGAGAATACCGTTTTTAGCCGAGATCCGAGCAGCGCGGAGTGATAGAATCGATTGAGCTTTTACAAATACAGATAGCGAAACCGTGCCCGAGATCAGCAACACTAAGCCGAAGATTTGTGTACAGATTGCCCTACAAGATCGATGCAGCAAATGGACTCCCATGTTCGATCGTTTGCAACTATGAGATTATTTCGTGGTTTTGTCAAGCAGATTATTATACGACGGTACGAAAAGAATGGGTTCCGGTATTCCTGTCCCAAAACCGATCAATCTAGCATTCTCGAGGACGCTACAAAATGCCATGTCATCGCGCCGAAACTCACGTTCTATCTCCGCAGCGCCATCCAGCTTCCGGCAGGCACAAAGATTGAGGAGTTTCCCTCAGGAGCGGGCAGCGTCTCGCTGGTGAATTTGGGACCAGCACTGACTGAAAATCTGTGCCACTTACTTCAGCTCTGAAACCGGCACGTTGAACGCAGCAGTGTTCACCACGCATTTCCGCTGGAACTGCACCCAAACCCGGTACATTCGCGCGCGCGGGAAGATCAGATTGAACTGCATCTGCGGGCCGCCATCCGCGATGAACGGATGGTTGTGGATCATGTCGATGGTGTCATCGCTGGCCACTCCAATGTGTGCCCAGGCGCCCAGGTAGGGCTGCAGGCCTTCCGCCGGGTTGAGCTTGAAGAACATCAGTGTCTTCATGCCCGCAATCGGCTGTTCGGGCTCCATCACGAGCTCGACGTCCATGTTGGCGCAATGATTGGGCGCTAGCGCCGGCGTGAGATGCGCTGGAGCACGTATGCTGCCGCGGTGTATAGTTGCCGAACAATTCCCGCATACGGCACACGAATTTATGCACTAATACATTGTCGATTTTCCCGTTGCCATTACGAGCTGGCAGATTTTGTTGCGGCGATTTAGCCGTGTGGCCGATGGCGCGGCGCCTCGAAGACAAGTACTGCGAGATGTGCCAGGGCGGATGGAGCGAGGCAGGGGCGCGAACAGGCTCTCGAGGAGCTGCAAGATATAGTTCCGGTGCGAGCCGCATTTCAAAAGGAGTCACTCAATGTCCACCGGTGAATCAGTGCTTCCTGGAAGGACACCGGGCAGGTTCTCCGATTAGTCCCGCGGTCAACCAATGTCGGACCCCAGTCCAGGCAGCCATGGTATCGCAGCAACCGCGCAATACAATTCGATTCCAGTCGAACTGATTGTGGGCATTCGTCTGGTACAGTCGCCTGTAGGAGAGTGAATCATGACGACACGAGCAGCGTTGATTTCGGCAGCGGCCATCCTGGCGACGATCGTGGTCCGCGGCGCTCAGCAGCCGTCCGCAAAATGGATCGAGCTTCAGCGCCACGACCTTACCGATATCGGACGGGAGGGTGTGGAGATGTCGATTGAGATTCCCCCCGGCGTTACCACGGCGCGGCATAGCCATGCCGGTGACGACTTCGGTTATGTCATCGAAGGAACAATCGTGCTTCAGGTGGACGGGAACCCGCCGCTGACGGTGAAAGCGGGAGAAACGTTCTTCACGCCTCGCGGACGCATTCACAACGCCCGCAACATCGGCAAGACCACGGCGAGGGCGGTGGACACCTACATCATCGACCAAGGCAAGCCGGTCGTCATCTCAGAGGGAGCGTCGGCGCGCTGATCGACGTTCATAGTTCGATAATAAACGAAGTGTTCTTGTCGAAAAACTGGCAGACTGCCGAAGAAGGATGCGACGGAGCAGATCGTCTGGTGAGGGAGATTTCAAAGGAATGGTCTGTGGCCAATGTCGGGCATTTCAGACCCTTCAGCAACGGCAATGTGGGGGAGGACATCTGTGCTCGCGTGAACTTGCTTGTTCCGAGGCATTTCTAAGGGCGGGTCTGTCTCAGCCCGGAAGCACGGCAGTATGACCCTGTTTTCCCGCGAGCGCATGTAACGCTGTGTCGAACGTGACGAGTGCCGCCCGGGTTTGTTTCGCATAGGCCAGCAAGTAGCAGTCGCCCACCCACTTCGATGTAGGCTCTCCTGCAAAGGGTAACGTCGCCTCACGGAAGACGGCATCCATCCCCCGCGGTTCCGAATAGAACTCCACGCGCGGATCCTCTAGCCACCGGTCGTACACGTGCCACGCCTTCCTGAGCGTAAGGGTCTGCTCGCCCATGACGGACTGGTTCCCGTGAGAGGCTGAGACGGGCGGGCGTCAGAAGACGCAACAGACCTATATGGGTATAACGGAGAAGATAAGCTTGGCTTCGCCCGACAGCAGATGGATCCATTTCCAGGCCTCCGAACTATGCCGGTGGCCCGCGACGGACAGTGCCAGCCAGATATTTAGGTCAGGAAAAAACGAGGTCGTGAGGATTCTCAGTTTCCGGGAACGCGGGGCCAAGTTTGCCGGAACCCATAACTAGAGGACCGGTTACTGCTTGATTCTTTCCGGAACCGCCGTAGGCCCGCTCAATGGCTCGGACAATCAGAACTCGGATTGAAGTGCCGGACCGTTCCGCTCGGTCTCTCAGCCTGTCATGCAGCGGTTCTGGAATATCGACAGTCATTCGAATCGGCATGACATTATTATGCTCACGCTGCCTATGCGTATTGAGAGTGCCACCAGCCTACGTTGTGATCGCATCGCTGGCACCCTTCATAAAGTCCTTATTCTTATCCCCGACCCAGTAGCGCTCGCCTGCGATGCACCAGATAAACTCGAGCGGCGATTCCTGCGAGAAGACCGGGTGATAGTTGAGGAACGGAATGGTCACCAGATCTCCTTCGCTTACGTTGTGCACGAAGGTGAGCGTTTCCGGCGATTCGTAAACTTCCATCGAGCCGTGGCCTTTGATGAAGATGTACGTCTCTTCCTGGTCGGTATGATTGTGCGGCGGCCACGAGCGGGCGTAGGGCTCGAAGAACGTGTAGCCCGCCACCAGTTTGTCTGCGCGCTCCGATACATCGAACATCATGTAGACGTCCTTGCGGTTGAGGCGCCGGATGCGGTCTTCGCGTTTTGAGAACTCGGCAAAACGCGAGTGAAACACCGGATGAACGTTGTCGGCGGGCGCGGTGGTCTGAATGACGCGCGCCGGTTCGCCAGTCAAATAAACTAGCCGGAACTCCGCGTCGCGTGGGACATACAAGGTATCGTAGGGCGCCAGATCGTAGGCGCCTTCCCGCATCTCCACGCGAACCGTTCCCTTCCACATGAACAGCAGACTCTCTCGCCCTGCCACGCTGGACCAGGACGAAATCGATTCACGCCCCAGTTCATATTCACCGCAATCGAGGAAGTGTAAGTTCGCCTCCGCGCTTGTAAAGCGCTGCCTGTAGATGACGCTCGGGGCTTCGTGACGGAACAGAACGGCAGGACCCACGGTCGTGCGAGGTGGGGTGGAAAGTTGTTCAGCGGGTGCAGCCATAGTAGACATGATCAATCAACTTCGATCGTATGATATCGTCAAAACACGCCGCAATGCACGCCCATACCATTCCGTATGGCCGGCAATCACTGACCATCGAAGCCGACGGCCATTGCATTGAACATCGGGGCGCTCAGCCGATTGCCGATGAAACCGCCGCTGTGTACGATGCGCTCTCCCGGCCGATCGGAGCGCCTCCTCTGGCGCGGATCGTCAAGCCGGGCGAACGTGTTGTCATCCTCGTCAACGACATTACGCGATTGACTCGGACCGATCTTCTGCTGCCGCCGGTAGTGGACGTTCTCAACCGCGCGGGTGTTCCCGATTCCGCCATTTCCATTGTCTTCGCATTGGGTATACATCGCGAGCAGACAGACGAGGAGCGCAGATTCATTATCGGCGATGATTTGTTCCGTCGTATCCGCAACCTCGATCACATCTGTACAGACGAGGCGAACCTGGTGACCGTGGGCACGACAATGCGCGGGAATGTGGTCCAGGTGAACCGTCATGTACTTGAAGCCGATCGCATTATTCTTACCGGCGAGATCATGTATCACCTGATTGCCGGATACAGCGGCGGACGCAAAAGCCTGGTGCCGGGTGTTGCGGGATGGCGCACCACGACTTTCAATCACAGCATGATTTTTGATCCGAACTGTGCTTCCGGCATTCTCGACGGTAATCCGGCGCATGAGGATCTGCTCGAGGGCTGCCGCATGGTGGATCCCGATTTTCTGATCAATGTGGTGCTCACACCGGACGGCAAGCTAGCAGGCGTGGTTGCCGGGCACTATGAGCTCGCGCATCGCGCCGGATGCCGTATCGTGGACGACGTGCTCAGCGCGGATGCCGGAGAGCCCTACGATCTGCTGATCGCTTCGGCCGGCGGGTTTCCCTTGGATCTGGATCTGCGGCAGGCGCACAAAGGTCTCGAGAATGCGTGCCGCGCCTTGAAGCCGGGCGGTTCCATTCTGTTTTACGCGGAATGCGCCGGAGGCTCGGGGCATCCGTCTTTCAATGACTACGTCTCGCGGTTCCGCGATGATGAAGAGATGAAGAGGCATCTGCTCCAGCATTTCGAGATAGGCGGCCACAAAGCTTACTGGGTGGTCCGTCTGGGCCGCGCCTACGACGTCCATCTAGTGTCGGAGTTGCCCAACGACTTTGTCGAGCGCTGCCATCTCAAGCCCGTCCGGCTGGAGCGCCACAACGAACGTCTTCGGGAGCTGACACAAAGGGCCGGTCCCCGCGCCCGTATCGGAATCATTCCCCACGCCGGGCACACGCTTCCCCACGTCCAAATATCATGCGAGGTAAGTCGATGACTACGTCCATAGCGGTAGAAACTCAGCCGATGTATATCGGCGGTGAATGGGTCCACACCGGCGAGCGGCTGACGGTAAAGATGCCTTATGACGGCAGCCCCATTGCGGAGCTTTGTCAAGCCGATACCGCCGCCCTCAACCGCGCCATCGAAGCGGCACAGCGCGGGGCCCCGGCGATGGCGGAGATGACCTGCGGCGAGCGCGCCGATCTGCTGCTTCGTTTGCACGATGTCATGAAGCGCGATCAGGCGGAGTTCAGCCACTTGATTTGCCTCGAGACCGGCAAGCCGATCAAAGAAGCCCGGATTGAAGCCGAGCGGTCCCTGCAAACGATTCTCTCCGCATCCACCGAGGCGCGCATTCTTCATGGCGAGATGATCCCGATCGACTCGGCACCCATCGGTAAAGGCCGCATGGCCATGACGATTCGGGAACCGATCGGAATTGTCGCCGCCATCACGCCGTTCAACGTCCCATTGAATCTGGCTTTACACAAAGTGTGCCCCGCGATTGCCGCTGGCAATGCAGTCGTCCACAAGCCAGCCGAGCAAACTTCGCTTTCAAGCGTACGTTTAGCCCATGCACTCGAAGAGGCGGGACTGCCCAAAGGCGCCTACAACCTGGTGCTGGGCTCGGGCTCCAAGCTGGGTCCTTTGCTGGCTCGGGATCCGCGGATTGCGATGATCACCTTTACCGGCAGCGTACCCGTGGGAAAATCCATCCGCGCCATTGCAGGACTGAAGCGCGTCACGCTGGAGCTAGGCAACAATTCCGCGGTAATCGTCGAGCCGGATGCCGACCTCGACTTGGCAGCCAGCCGCTGCGTTCCGGGAGCGTTCTCTCACAGCGGGCAGGTCTGTATCTCCGTGCAGCGCATTTATGTGCACGAATCGGTGGCGGATGATTTTACCAGTAGGTACGTCGAGAACACCGGAAAATTGAAGATCGGCCATCCGCTCGAAGACAGCACGGACATCTCATCGCTAATCAACGACCGTGAGGCGGTGCGGGTAGATCAGTGGATCGAAGAGGCGGTCCATGGAGGAGCTCAGCGGCTGACAGGTGGCCCGCGCCAGTTTGCGACGATCCCGCCTACCGTGCTTGCGGGGGCTCCAGCCGATGTGAAGATCTCATGCCAGGAAGTTTTCGGTCCAGTGGTGAATATCGTTCGTTACCGGGATTTCGAGCAGGCCATCGCGCTTGCGAACGACTCCGAATATGGACTGCAGGCGGGCATCTTCACCAACAATATTCAACGCGCCTTTAGCGCCGCGCGTAAACTTCAGGTCGGCGGTGTGATCATTAATGACGTCTCGGCCTTCCGCGCGGATCACATGCCCTATGGCGGCGTCAAGGAGAGCGGAAACGGGCGCGAAGGTCCGCGTTATGCAATAGAAGAAATGACGGAACTGAAGCTGATCTGCTGGCGGGTATGAAGATGTTGCGTCGTAGTTTCCTGGCAAGCTTGCCAGCCGCTTGTTTGGCGGCTCCCGCGGCATCGTCCAAGGTCCATGTGGGATGTCAAACCAACGCGTGGAATATCGATCCAGGGAACATTGAGAGCTTCTTCAATGTTCTCTCGACCATCCAACGGATCGGGTTCGAAGGCTTTGAAACCGGCTTCCGCAACTTGCAGCCGCAGTTCGGAGATCCCCAAAAGGCTCGAGAACGAATCAAAGAATCCGGCCTGCGTTTCTTTGGAATCCACGTATTTCTGAAGTCATACGATCCGCGGACGGCGGTCGGTCCCTATGACCTGCTCACGAGTGTTGCCGATGGTGGAAAGGCGCTCGGGGCCGAGCGCCTGATCGTGAGTGGCGCATCTACTCCGGAGCCGGAAGCTCTGACACGCAAAGCGAAAGCGCTAAACCGCATCGGCGAGTACTCCCGCGCGCGAGGATTGGCGCTCGCCTATCACAATCACGGGCCGGAGTTTTCGAACAACTACGCTCAGATCGAGGGACTGCTCCGAGAGACAGATCCTGCGCTCTTCCACCTGGTAGTGGATGCCGGGCATGTGCTGCGCGCCGGCGCGAATCCGGTGGACTTTTTCAACCGGCATTCGGATCGAATCGTAGGCTTCCATCTGCGCGATTCAAAGAATGGCAAAGAGGCGCCTTTGGGCGAAGGCGATTACCAATGGAAGCCGCTGGCTGAAGCGATCCGGAACAAGAACTGGCGCGGATGGCTGCTTTCCGAGGAGGAGCGCGTCACCGGCGAAAAACCAGGCGAGGCCGCTACCCGTCCTGCCAGGGAAGCGATCCGCAGAATCTTTGGACCCTAGAAGTGAGTGACACAGGCATTCCTGCCTGTGTTGCACTTAGACGAAGACCCCGATGTTTTCCATCCGGTCAGTGCGCTCCCTGCCACGTATGCGCTATGATACCGATCGCAACGCGATCCTGAAAGGGTGACATGAGCTTATCCATCTCTCGACGTCGATTCCTGGCAGCTTCAGCCGCAGGCGCCGCAAACGCATGGGCCAAAGGCACTGGACCAAAAGTCGCCTGCCAGGCAAATGGCTTCGTACTCAAGCAAGGCGACTTCCCGGGTCTGTTGGGCGCTCTGGAGCAGATGAAGCGGCTGGGCTACACCGGCTTTGAATGCAACGTGCGCTTCGTGCGCGATCAGTTCGACACCGCCTCCCAAGCCCGTAAACAGATCGAGAGCGCCGGCGTGCAATTTATCGGCGCGCACATGTCCGTGGAGCAAACCAAGCCGGAAACCTTTCCAGCGATCGTGAAGGGCGTTGCCGGACTCGGGGCCCAGGCGATCGTAATGAGCGCTCGCGGGCTTTCGCCGGAGGGCCAGTTCGAGAAATCGGCGCTCGAAAAAAAGGCCGCGCAACTGGAATCGCTCGCTCAGGTGTGCAAGGGCGGCGGCTTACGCCTCGCGTATCACAACCATAATCCGGAATTCGCAAATCATAACGCCGAAATTGAGGGATTGGCGGCGGCAACCAGCCCGGCGCTCGTGTGGTTCCTGATGGATGCGGGCCACGGATATCTGGGCGGAGGGGATCCCGCGGAATTCATGGCGCACCATTCGGACCGCATCTTCGGCTGTCACGTAAAGACGTTCCAAGGCGGCAGCCAGGACAGGCAGGTGCCGCTCGGCCAGGGAGACTTCGGCTTCGAAGCTTTATCGGCGGCTATTAAAAAGACGAGTTGGACCGGCTGGCTAATCGATGAAGAGGGTGGGGGTCCCAAGCCAGGCAACACCGCCGCTCTGGGCCGGGACCGCGAATATATTCGTAAGATCTTCGGCGTGTGAGACGCTCAGCTTCGACGGCCGCCCCCCAGCACGCGAAGAAGAATGTTGAGCGTCGCCACGAACACGTTGAAGACGCCCGCAAACAGCATGAGAGCGCCGGGAATCGGGCTGTCGGCGTCCGGTCCGCTCAAGACGTTGCTGGTGGAGAACACCAGAATGCAAACTCCAAACGCGCCGATTGCGAAACTAATCAGAATGCCAAGCAACCCGATATGGAGGAAAGCATTCAATATCACGGCGCCGATGATTGCGAAGAACAATCCGGCCATCAGCCCTCGCGGCGCCGAGAAAGCGCGCCCGGATGTCATCACGTAACCCGTCACGCCCAGAAACACAAACCCGGTGATCATCAGCGCTGCCACGATGAGCACAGGCGCAACCAGACTGGCGATATAGAGCAGCGGCGATATCGCGATGCCGGAAACAAAGCCGTCGAACACCAGGGCGCTCACACCCAGAACGGGATTGTGCCGCACCGCAATGGCAATGCGGGGCACCGCGTTTAACAAAAGAATGGCCACAATCCAACCCATCCAGCCTGAAAAAAACCGCGCCAGGGTCTCGGAAGTCGCGCCAATGTAGCCGCCGGCCAGCGCGCTGATTACGCTCAGGCCGAAGAGTAAATACGTCTGTTTGATAACTGCGGCCCGCGCTCCGCTCAACGGGATCGTTCCGGTGAGTTTGTCCCACGCCGACAGTTCCGTTCTGTACCCGTTCATCTGCTTTACACCTCTTACTTCACAATATCGCGATCGCAACCCAAACCGAGCCGCGACCGTGAGGGAGCGGTTTCCCATCGCGGCCATCGCGGTCCGCGTAATTGCGGCGAATCGGCGCGCTGTGATACAGTTTCGGACCGTACCATCTCGGAGGACATGAGTAAGCAACCATTAGAAGAGAGAGTTCGCCAGGCGGCCGAAGCCGCTCTCGCGGACCATCATTACGTCAGCGCAATCGACGTGCTCACGGGAATGAGGCTCCTCGAACCCGTGCATGTCGCCGCGTGGAGAAAAGGGCGTATCGACTCCCTTGAGACGATGATCCAGGGAAGCCTCAACAAGATTTCCCGTTCGATGCAGATCTTTCGCGCGTGGGCCGAGGAGAAGGGTCTTCAACCAAGCCACACCCGCTATGTGCGCGCGACTCGAGCGGGCACGGTCGATCTGCAATTCAGCGTGAGCGGAGACGCCGATATCGAGAAATTCTATTCCACGCACTACGTATCCCCGGTCTTGTCCGAGCGCAAACGGGAGAAGCTCCAGCAGCGCCTGGAAGAGGCGCCGAAGCCGGTGGTATTCCAGATCCTGCGCGATTCCCAATGCGTCGAATGTAAGACCGAACTCCCCGGCGGCAGTCTGCTCTACATGGACGCGGAGAAACCGCTCTGCGCGTCCTGCGCGGGTCTCAGCGAGCTCGTTTACCTCCCGGCCGGCGATGCTACCCTGACGCGCCGAGCCACCAAATATAGCCAGCGCGCCGCCGTTGTCGTTCGGTTCAGCCGATCCCGAGGCCGTTACGAAAGGCAGGGCATTCTGGTGGAGAGTACGGCTTTGGAGAAAGCGGAGCGGGAGTTGCGCGGAGATTAAGCATGTGGATGGGCCGCTGTAATGGCCCGCCGCACTGCCGCCAAAGGAGCGCTGTCGTCGAAAATGACGCTCCGGCCGCGCAGCTCAATCCCCAGCCGCTTCCACAAAGCCGGCAGGTCCACCTGAACCGGCGCCGCCTTCATCCGATCGTATAATTCGCTGAGCACGGGAACGCCCGTGGCCGAATCACCGGTCTGGAACGCGCGCGTAATCGGCCAGTCCGCTTCGATGTTGCCGCCCGCTTTGAGAATGGCCCGGAGTGCGTCCTGCAGGCCCTTGTGGTTGTCCGTGCGCTCTCTGATTTGGACATCCGCCAACAGGCAAAACAGCGCGCCTCCCCAGTAAGTTCGTCCCCAGGTATGCGTATTGTCGAGTCCCTTGTCAAAGCTCGCGGGCTCTCCCTTCGGCATGGATCGCACCATATCGCTCCAGATTTTCTCAGCCGTCAATTGGCCCGCTTGCACACGCGCAATCGGCTCCACGTAGGTCGCGATGCCTTCCTCGATCCAATGATGTTCCCGGGGAACGGAGGGGAATCCCATGTGTATGAACTCGTGAGTCAGCGTCCAGTCCTGGTTGAGCTGTGCCTCAGTGGTATGCTGCCCCAGCGTGATGCGGGTGAACGCGCTCCCGCCGCGATCCCAGGTGGTGCCTCCCAGCACGCCGTCTTCTCCGCCGGCAATCTGGATTTTTAGAGTCGCGCGCGAGATGGGAAACTGCCCATAATACAGTGTCACCGCCGTGGTGGCATTCGAAACCCACTTCAGCAAAGCGGATGCGGGCAGATCGATGCGGTCTCGAACCGGCTCTATTACAAGACCGGACCGGCCGATCTTGATTTGCGACGGAAGCGCCACGGGTTCGTCCGCTGCGGTGAGAACGGCAGCGACAGTGATCCAAAGAAGTATAGAGATTCGCAACACACTTGCTATTTTTACGCACCTTTCTGATACGGCGGAAGCGGCGTTTACACTAGTTCTCAGGATCCCAACTATGCGAACCCTCGTCATCCTGCTCCTGTGCTCCTTTAGCGCCCGCTCCCAGCTCACGGTCGATCAGAAAATAGAGGATTTTAAATCCCTATCCGGCATTTACGCGAAACGCTATGCCCCCTACGACTGGAAAAAAACGATCTTCGGGTTCGATGCCCTGAACATTGCTCCCTGGCTCGATCGGGTCTCGAGCACAACCAACGACCTGGACTTTTACGAGTTGATGGTCGAATACGTGGCGGACCTCCACGACTCGCACGCATATTATCAGTTGCCCTCCACTTTCTTTGCCAGCTTGAACATCACAGTCGATATCTATGACGGAAAGGTGCTGATTGACAATCTCAATCGCCCCGCGTTGCCCTTGACGACGTATCCGTTCCAAGTAGGAGACGAGGTCGTGTCCGTGGATGGCACGGCCGCCGCCGATCTCATCCAGGCATTCTCCAAATACGTGCAGCTTGCAAACATGCGCGCAACCCAGCGGCGCGCTGCCTCCAGGATTGTGATGCGTCCCCAAAATCGCATGCCGCATGCGATCAGCGTGGCCGATTCGGCCACGGTGGTGATCCAGAGGCAAACCGGCGCGTTGGAGACTTACTCGCTGCCCTGGGTAAAGTCCGGAGTTCCGCTTACCCAGATCGGACCCGTGCCAAGCCCGTCGTCCGTTTCCATGAGCGCGCCGCGAACCAGCGCAGTAGGCGAGGATGACGGCCCGGATCCCTTGGCCAGCCTCCAAAATTCCAAGGGAGAAGACAGCGGTGAGTTGAGCACCGGCAGCTTAACGCCGGTATTCGCGCTGCCCAACGGATTCGTTCAGCGGCTCGGGAAAGCGGCAACCGACTACTTCTATTCCGGCACTTTCCCGGCTGGAGGAAAGACGATCGGGTTCATCCGCATCCCGCGTTACGATCCGCCGGACCAGGCCGCCGCGCTTGCTCAATTCGCGTCGGAAATCGCTTTCTTCCAAGCCAGCACGGATGGGCTAATTGTCGATGAGATGCGGAATCCCGGTGGTCAACTCTGTTACGGCGAATCGATCGCCTCTTTCCTGATTCCTAACACCTTTCGTCCGATCGGATATCAGATTCGTCCGACCTGGGATTACGTCGTGCGATTCGACTCAGCGCTGCAGTCCGCCAAGCGGAACAACGCCGCCCCTTCGATCATTGACCAGTATCAAGGACTGTACAACGCGATCCGGACGGCCTATGACTCCAATCGCGGCCTGACCGATCCAGTCCCTTTCTGCGGCGCGTCATTCGAGCGGCAACCCGCCAAGGACGGCAACGGCAACATCCTTGCGTATCAGAAACCGCTGATCCTGTTGACTGACGAATTTTCGTCATCGACCGCCGATTCAGTAGCCGCGGTTCTCCAGGATAACCAGCGCGGCCAAATCGTGGGATATAGAACGAACGGGGCGGGCGGCAACAACTCGCTGGCGATCGACCGCTTTCAAGCCGGCGAATATTCGGAGGGCGATACGGGAGTGACTCTGGCGCTGATGGTCAGGAAGAACCCGATCACTACGGACGATTTCCCGGCGACGGCTTATATCGAGAATGTTGGGGTGCGGCCCGATGTGCAGATCGATTACATGACCACGGCGAACCTGTTACAGCGCGGTACGCCCTTTTTCGATGCAGTCACCGCCGCCCTGCTGGCGCAGATGTAGGGCAGGTGATCTTGTCACCTGCCAGACGACCGAAGGTCGCCCCTGGACAAGCTAGAGCATCTCCCACGTTATGATTCGCTTTTCATAGATCGCTTTGCGTCCCATCATCGCGACCAGCGTCGATCGCTGTGCCGATTCGGCGTTGTTGAGCGGCTTTGTGCGGCCGCGCGCGTTCTCGATGAAAGCGGCGAGCGACAGATACGTGGAATCTTTGCCCGCATCGGGAACATCCAGCTTCACTGCAGTCGTTTTCTTGTTGCCTTCCGGGTCGGCATCGCTGCGCTCCTGCCAGGTTGCGGTCGCCAGATCGATCGCGCCATTCGCTCCGAACACTCGCTCCTTGATTCCGGAGAACCCAGGCGGATCGAAATAGATGTGGCTGAACTCCAGCCGGACATTCTCCGGGAATTCGTAGATCACCGTGTAGTTGTCCATGGTCGTCCGGCCCGGCGGCTGATCACGATACAAATTGATCCCGCCTGAACCGAAAGCGCGCAACGGGTGCGCGTCCATGGCCCAGGTGAACAGGTCGAGGATATGGCAGGCCTGCTCCACAATGTTATCGCCCGACCGCGCGCGGTCAAAATACCATGCCGTATTGCGCGGCAGGTCGCCGGTATGACGATAGCCTTGCATGAAGAGCACGCGCCCTAGCTCGCCTTTGTGGATAAAATCCATTGCCGCATGGCGGTTGGGATCGTGCCGAAGCTGAAAGCCCGCCTGAAAAATTCCCTTGGCGCTGCCGGCCGCGGTAACCATCAGGCGCACGTCTTCGGGGGTAGTGGCCATCGGCTTCTCACAATACACGTTGCCGCCGACCTCGAGCGCGTCGATGGCCACCATCTTGTGCGTGTCCACCGGAGTCGCGATAATCGTCGCGTCGATGTCTTTGCGCTCATCCAGCATCTTGCGGAAATCGCTATAAGTGGCTGGCGCCGCTCCCGTCGCGGTCACCGCGGCTTCCGCCTCGGATAGACGCTTAGGATCGAGATCGCAGATCGCGACTACCTTCACGCCGGGAATCTTGAGCATGTGCTTCAAAAGGTACGAGCCGCGATTCCCCACCCCGATGAACGCCACCCGTACGGTATCGTTAGGTGACTGCGCCGGCAGCAAAGCCGGCATCGCCAGCGCGGTCTTCAAAAGACTGCGACGCGTGGACCACGCTTCAGCTTGTCCCATTATTTCGGCCGCCGGATATCGATCCCGCCTTTAAAGTAAGCCCCGTCTTCGATCACGATCCCCGCGGTCTGGACATCGCCCACCAGTTGCGCGTCTTTGCGGATCAGGACTTTATCCGACGCGTCGATGCTACCTTTCAGCGAGCCAACAATCACCACCTCTCGCGCCCGGACCAGATTCACTGACACTTTCCCGGTCGCTCCGATGGTCACCCGGTGCTCCGGCACATCGATTGCCCCTTCCACCTCGCCATCGATCGTCAAATCTTCCTCGCTGTGAATCTCGCCTTTCACAATCATGCTTTTGCCCAACACGGCGGGCGGGCGGGATGCCTCGGTACGCTGGCTGGCGGCCGCCGGTGCGTTGGTAGTCCGGACCGGCGCCGCGGGCTCCGGCGTCACAGTCGCGCGCGCTCTCGGGTCTTCTTCATTGCGTTTATTCCACATTTATACAATAGTAACGCGCCCCGGCGTTCGTAACGCGCTCTGGCGTTCGATAGACTGCATTTTATGGCACGTGTTCAAGGAGTGGAACCCAGCGAGGCCGGGCTGTTTACCCGGCTGGTGTATTGGATGACGAAGCGGAAAGCCGGGCGGGTCGTTCTGCCCGTACGCATCACCGCCCACCATACGCGTTTGCTGCGCGCCATGGGCCAGATGGAGATGGGGCAGGCCGCCGCGCGCTCCATGGATGAAACCCTGAAGGGGCTGGCCGGCATCTACACCGCCGTGCTGATCGGCTGCCCGTTTTGAATCGACATTGGCTCTGCCGTCGGCAGAAAAGCGGGTATCCGGGATGCTCAACTGCTCACGTTAGCGAATTTTGAGACCAGCCCTGAATTCAGCGATTTGGAAAAGCTGGTGTTGCGCTATGCCGCCGCGATGACGCGAACGCCCGTGCAAGTTTCGGACGAGTTCTTCGCAACATTGCGAGCTCACTTCGATGAGAAGCAGCTCGTAGAACTGACCTCAGCCATCGCCTGGGAGAATTACCGCGCCCGCTTCAATCACGCCTTCGGCATCGAAGCAGAAGGCTTATCTGAAGGCGCCTTCTGCCCGTTGCCGCTGCATTCAGAGCTTCTTAAGTAATTTGTCCTGTTCCTGGGGACGGACTGCACCGACCGATCCATCCACTACAGATTTGCGAATGCCGTTTCTGTAAGGATGGAAGGGGGGACGGACTGCACCGACCGATCCATCCACTACAGAGCCCGAACTGCCGACTATTAATACCGTGGGCGTTCCAGCCACTCCAACACTGTGGAGAGATGAACTGATCAGAGTATCGACCCTAATCCTAAGCCGGAGAGATACCTCAACGCTTCAGGCCGCCTCTGAGGTAAAACTGCAATTACGCGGATGTTCCGTTGATGAGCAGTCATCAACAGCAATCGAAAAAATGGTGCGCTTTCAGTGCAGAATGACACTCTGTGCTGATTACCAGTACGGCGGTTTTCCGCGTTCCAGCCCAATTGACCTCCGGAAGCTGAACATGGCGTCCGATGGGTACTTTCAACTGTTCGTGCGCCGGTTCATGCGGAATCACGAACCGCCACATTAATACCGCTAAAATGGATACACAAACCAACAAACTTGCAATATTCGTGGCCGTCTCAAGCTTCTTTACCGGAACCATTCTAGAACTCCGCAGCGCGATCTTATGCCTCATACGCCGGCCGGGCCACGATAACACGTGACAAAGCCAGCGCTAAACAGGCACCAATATCAGCGCGGTAACTGGGACTCCTACGGTTGGCTAATATCTACAAAAACCGTCAGAAGGGTCGCAATGCATGCCTGGATCACATGTCACCCCTGCAGATCACCATGACCGCCTCCACCACAGTATCCCTCACATGTCCTCCAGCATCTGAGCACCTCCGAGTTGCAGAGTGAGAAGCAGCTGCCGGGATCGGGGTCGCTGGCACACGCATCGGTACAATATGCGTTAACATCGCCAGGACCGCACGGGTCGACTGCGCAGGAATCGCAAGACGGCCGAGCATAAGAAGGACTTGGCATGACCAATATAGCCGCCAGAAGGCAGCACAGCACTACCAGTTTTAGGATCGATTTCTTGAATCTAGTTGTTTCAGCCATACGATCATTCTCCTCATTTGTTTGTTTTGGCACACTTCTTGAGGGATGGGGACCGGAGCGGTTCGAAGCTCCCTCGTTTCAAACCCGGCGATTAGGCCATGAACTCCAAAATCCTATCTCTTCTAAAAGGTGAAGCGCATCGACAGCCGGATATTGCGGGCCTGCTGGAACACGGAGGCCAACCCATAGGTGTTTGACAGAGTTAGCCCTCCCGGCGTGTTGGTTAGCGCGCCTGCAAAAGCTCCCTTGGAGTTCAGCGCGTCGACGTAACTGTAGCCCTTCAGCACCTTGGCCCAATCGACCAGCGGATCGCCGGAGAACCGCGACGGGCGAAGGGGATTGATCAACTGGCCACCCACGGCGACGGGACCCTCGATGTATGCGACCGGAGCGTGCTGATTAAAGAGGTTGAACACATTGCCTTCGAAAGCCAGCCGCATGTTCTCGTGATCCTTGCTCACCGGGATCTCATGGCGTAGCGAGAAATCGGTCTGGATGTAGGGGGGCGTCCGCGCCCCGTGATCGATGCTGGAGGTAACAAAGTCGCCATTCGCGGCCCGCGTGAACCGCACGAAATCGCCACGGCCTTCAGCAAACTGACAGGCTGAGCCGGTGCCGACCACGGGCAGGCAGGTATCGATCGGAGTACCCTCAAAAGCGGACTGGGTGAAGCCAAACTCGCTCGCCATCCCCAACCATCGCTGGCGATAGAAGCCAAAGATCTTTCCGGTATGCGGACGGTCGGTAGAGAGCGGACCATCGTCTATCTTGCCGTTCGGAAGATAGGTCTGCGTAGGTATGTCGAATGCACGTCCGTTGTTGGGCGAATGGCGTCCGCCACCACCATCCGTGGGATCGGTGTTCGTCAAGCCGGCGTAGTTGCCCGTTAGCTTGGCATAGGTATAAGACACCGCCCCGAACCACTTGGTGGTGGCTCTCTTTGCCAGCCGGAACTCCACCCCGTCGTAGCGGCGGATGGCCCGCACCACTGGCGGACACTCCGCGCAGAACGGTGTAGTGTTCAGATAGTTGTTGCCATTTGCGTCAGGGATGACCGTGGGACGATGTAGCAGGTCGGCAAACGGCGAGCCCGGATTCCCAATATAGAAGCCGAGATTGTCGGTGATCGACATATCCTCGATCGTCTCGTCCAGGCGCTTGCGCGCATAGCGGGTCTCCAGGCTCCAGTTGGGAGTGATGGCCCAATCGACTCCCGTTACGGTCTCATGTTGTGCCATGGGCTTGATGTTTGGGTCGACGGCGGGATCGCGCGGGTCCGCCTTGGTGGCGCGGAAATCCACGTTTTCGATGAAACGGCCCACGCCAACACCGGGTGCCGCGCCGGTCGCCGGGCAACCGCCGCCCAGGGGATAGCTCGGAGTGATTGCGGTATAGTTTGTGTCATCCAAAGCGTAAACACAGTTGTGCCAGTAGTCGCTGCCAAAAGAGCCGCGCGCCAGACCCATCTTCATGATGTCGAAGAACTTCCCGTAACTCGCATAGACCTTGACCTTGCCGTTGTGCAGCAGATCGTAGGCGCCTCCGATGCGCGGCGCGATCTTGTCTCCCCATCCGAAATCAACTGTAGGGAAGCGCTTCGGATCGTAAGGAGGCTGGCGCTCCTGATCGAAGCGGACACCCAGGTTGAGCGTCAGACCGTGACCCACCTGCCACGCATCCTGCAAATACAGCGCGTGAGCGTATTGCTTATCGGTGCCCGTATTGGTGACATTGGTACCCACGACGAAGTACCCATATCGGCCAGAACAGATCGATTGGCCGAAATTCGCCTTGTTCTGGGCGATGATAGAATCGCAAGCCGTGCCGCTGGTAACCGGCGAATAACTTTCCCCAAAATTGAGGTTAACTGCGCCTCCCTGGAAGTTACGCAGAACATCGTTGGACTGCCGCTGCCAGTAGTAGCCGCCCTTGAAGGTGTGGGTGCCCAGGAAGCCGCCCACAAAGTACGAGGCGCTCGCGTCCAAGCTGCTGCGCTTGTAAGCGTCGAACACGTAGGCCAGATTGCTCGGGATGTTGGCGAAGCCTGCCGTGTTGAAGGAGGAAGCCGGGAACGGCTGGCCCGCGAGATCTTTGCTGGATGCGTTGATGGTGTCCTGGTAAACGTAGCGTGTGCCCACTGGGATGCCGCGCTGCTCGTTATTATTGAAAAAATAGCCGTAGCGGGCGCTGACCACCAGCTTGGAAGTGGGCGTCCAGTCGCCCCCGAAGGAATAAAGCGAGTTCGGATTTACCGAGCCGGAATCCGACCGAAAGGTATTGGGGTCTGTACTGGCCCCGGTATTCCTTTGTCCGGCAGCACTATCCGGATTGCCGAGCTGCCCCGTCGTCCTCGAATAGCCGTAGTTCCACGAGCCATACAGGAGCAATGAATTGAACGCGCGGTAGTCCAAACGGCCATACGCATTGTGCTGGGTAAAAGACCGCGTTAGAGACCGGGGCCCAGGATTCGCGCCCGTGAACGTGGTGGTGCGGCGAGTGGTGTCCAAGGTGGGAATATAACTGGCAAACAGCCACAGCCTGTCTTTCAGGAGGGGACCGCCGAGAGTGAAGCCTGGTTCCAGAATATTCCGTTGGTCCTTTTTCGGGATGTAATACTCGGGAGTGCCGTCGAGACGAGTGGACGCATTTACCGACGGTAGCGTAGGATTCAACCGCAAACCGCAATTACCGCTGAAGCCCGAGGAAGTGTAGCCGCTGGCGCAGGCATCGTTGGCGTTGAGCGCGTTGCTGCGCCAGTAGGTCAGGAGCGAGCCGTGCCAATCGTTGGAGCCGCGCTGGGGAACGGCGTTGATCACGCCTCCCAGGGCTCCACCGTATTCGGCCTCAAAGCTGCTGGACTTGATCTGAACCTCTTGAATGAAATCCGTCTGGAAGTCCTTGCCGACGCCGCCGTTTTGGATGTTTGTGACGTTGACGCCGTCTACCAAATACACATTTTCCGAATCGCTGGCGCCATCAATCTGGAAGCCGCCGGTGCGGTTACCTGCGGTACTCTGCAGCGGCTCCTGGCGCGCTCCGGGAGCAAATGGGATCACGGACTGGAACGACCGTCCTTTTGGAATGTTCTCTAATATCTGTTTCTCTACCGTCACCGCCACCTTGCTTTGAGTTACATCCACCGCCACAGCGGCGCTGGTTACTTCCACCGTCTCGGCGAGCGTGCCTACCTGGAGTTGTACATCGATATTCGGCAGGCGGCCGACTGCCAGGTCAATGCCCGTTTGTCTAAAGGGCCGGAATCCGGGCGCAGTCACGGTCACAGCATACTCCCCCGAGGCTAGGGCTGCGATGCGGTACTCGCCGGACCCATTGGTCTGGGCTTTCCTGGTCCCGATCAGCGCGGGGCTAGAAACCTCGACGGTGGCATTCGCCACGCTCGCGCCACTCGGATCTTTAACGGTTCCTTGGATCCCTGCAGTCGTTTCCTGTCCGACCGCCAGCAACCCGAAACAAACGATCGCGCAGATAGCAATGCACATACCGCGCCGAGAGGCGAACGGCTTCAATACTGTTCTCATAAATTCCCCCTAGATCTGAATTGAACCGGGAGGGACTAGCGACCCAATCCCTCAACAAACCAATGCGTGGAAGTCTATCACAGTTTTTAGCGATTGTTTCACATATTTTTTACAAATGTTACTTTTTGGTAAGTTCGAGCCCGAACGGCTCCGCTACTGCCCTCCTGCTATTATCGAACCAGGTCATGAGCGATCAACAATTCCTCGCCGCTCTTCTGCTTCCCACTCTCCTGCCCACCATTACAGTGCTGGTTGGTATTCTCTTCAATAATTACCGCATGACCGATCTACGGACGCACCTGGACTCGCGCATCGGCGATCAAAACGCCCGAATCGATGACCTGCGAGGGCACCTGGACAATCGGATCGATGATCTCCGGCGGCTCATGGACGCCAACACGAAAGGCATAATGGACAAGCTCGACTCGATTGACCGCCGAGTTACGGACCTGGAGGCATCCTCGCATCGCGGGTAAGCCTTCCGGTTTGGCGCGAAGCCTTCCAGACGGATCCATACTCTTCCGCAACGGCTTTTCGCGCCTCTTGCTATCATCAAAACCAGAGCGCCTAGATGAGCGATCGGCAATTCCTGGCTGTTCTACTGCCAACGCTGCTGCCCACCATCACAGTGTTGGTAGGCATTCTCTTCAACAACTACCGCATGACGGATTTACGGCGGCACCTCGACAGTCGGATCGATGATCTCCGGCGGCTTATGGACGCCAACACCAAAGGAATCATGGACAAGCTCGACTCAATTGACCGCAGAGTTACGGATCTGGTTTACCCGCGATGAGAGAATGCCTCGATCCACTTGCTATGATCAAAACCAGAGTGCCTCATGCGCTAACGATAGAATTGCCGTTCGATGTACAGGCCAGTTATACAGCCGAAGCACGAGCACAACTGCCGTTTATTAGGGTGAAGAATGGGCGCACAATCATCGACCGACGACGCCGCTTCCGGATAAAGCAATCACCGCGAAACCCTTTACGAAGGTCGTTCGACTGGCTCTTGGGGCAGCCTGTGGTAAAAACCGCTCCCTGACGGTCACGGCTCGGTAACACGCTTATTCTGCTGAATCGCGCGTGAGCAAGCGGCTCTTCTTGATGTTCTACCTCGAAACTCCCTCCTCCCAACCGGTTTCTAGTCATAATAAGAATCAGCCCGCATGAGAATCCCGCTGTCTCTGCTCCTGACCCTCCTTCTGTCCCGGATCGCCCCCGGCCAGACCACCACCCCCGACGTCGGCAGCGGCGCTCCCAACGGAGCCATCCAAATTGCCTATCAGCAGGCTTTCTTCCGTAACGGCTTCTCGAATCTGGTTTCTCTGCCGCCGCTCGGTAATGTGAAGGCGTTTGGCGGTACGGGCCTGGTCCAGGAATTCGCGGACGCAGCCAAGAGCCAGACCAACAAATACGCCTTGATCAAGGCCAACGCCAGCGCGCCCGTAACGGAGACCGGCGGGACTGTCTTTCAGGTGTACGCCGGGCTGTACAGCTATTACACAACCGTGGGCGCCCCCACCGCCGGTTTCCCAACCACCGATACGCTGACCTGTCCAACCCTGGTCAGCACGCCCGGCAATTCCTGCATCTATCAGTTTTTCGACAAGCCCTACGCGCTGTTCGTGTACAAAAACGCGCTGGCGAACGGCAATGTGAATTTCGCGGTACGCGATCCTTTCTACACCAAGTGGCAATCGCTCGGAGGGATCGGCGGCGCGGGGCCCGCCACCAGCGCCGAAACGGCAATCACCTCGGCCACTGGCATCGCCGCAACTCTGCAGACCTTCGATCAGGCGGCGGTGTTCAATATTACTTCCGGCACGTTGGCCGGCCGCCTGGTGGGGGTGGGCCCCACGGTCTACGCAGCGTACTCCGCGGCCGGCGGATACTCCGGATTTTTTGGGCTTCCCGTTGCCGACGAGCAGTTGCAACCGAGCGGGGTTAAGCGGCAGACCTTTGAGGGCGGGTTCATCGAATATACCCCCGGCGGCCCGGCTGTAGTGAATCGCGCGATTCAGGACATTGTCCTCACCCCGGGAGTAACTTCGCTCCGGCTCAACTTGGGCGATTCCATCATGCTCACAGCCACCCCGTTCGATTCGCTCGGGAATGCCTTAACCGGCCGGCCGGTGGTGTTCACTACTTCCAACAGCCGGGTCGTGGCAATTCAGCCAGCGGGACAAACGGTGACCATCAAGGCGGTCGGGGGTGGGTCGGCGGCAGTCACGGCCACGGCTGAAGGCAAATCCAGCGCGCCCCTCTCCATCGTTGTTTCCGCCCCCTGCTGCGGATTGGGTGAAGGGTCTCCCACGCCCGCGATTCAACAGGCTTTTCAGGATGCCGTCGCGCGCACCCGCATCCCGATCCAGCTACCGGCCGCGGGACCGGTCCAGCGGGCCGCCAACGGCTATATCCAAAATGTGCAGGACGCAACGGGAACCCCGTTCCTGATCGCCATTTCGGACCGCTCTTCGGCCGCCTATGTACTCAGTGGAGCCTTGCTCGCCAAGTATCTCGAACTGGGTGGCCCGTCCGGTCCGCTCGGCTATCCGGTCTCGGATGCGACCGTCACCGGACGGCAATTGTTCGAGAATCAGACCGCGCTCGCCGGCAATCCCGTCCAACTGGTCTCCGGCAGTTTTCTGAGCAAGTGGGCGGCGCTTGGCTACGAGACGGGGCCGGCAAGTTCGCCGACTTCCGGCGTGTCCACGGTTCTCAGCTTCCGGGCCACCACGGCGGGCTTGCAATCGTTCAGCCATGGCGTTCTGGTCTCGACCCGGACCGGCCCTTCCGCCGGCAAAGTCTATTTCCTTACGGGAGCGGTGCTGGCCGCCTATACACAGGCGGGTGGCGCAACGGGCGTTCTGGGCTTGCCGTTGGATGACGAGTTTGCTTCCGGCGGAAAACGTCAGCAGGATTTTGAGGGCGGAACGATCGACTACTCACCGGGCGATCCCGCCGCCGTCGTGCATCCAGGCAGCCGCAAACCTCTAGTCACCGCCACGCCCGCTCAGCCCATCGCCGGAAGCCGCATCAACCTGGCGATCGGTGGCTTCGATCCCGGGAGCACAGTTCGCGTCTCCGTCTCCGGGCAGCCCGATTTCACGGTGAGAACAGATTCCGGCGCTTACGTCTGGCAAGCATCGATCCCCACGACCGCGAAGACCGGCGCGGTGACAATCCATGCGGTGGATGTGGCCACCTCAGCTTCGGCCGATGGCTCTTACACTGTGCGATCGCCGGCCGAAGTGGTTTTCCAGGTGACCAAATATTCCGGAGATGGACAAACCGGCGCTCCGGGATCCACCTTGCTTCAACCGCTTCGCATTCTTGTTAAGGACGATGCCGGCAACGTGGCCACTGGCCTGCCCGTCACATTCGCGGCATCGCCCGGCGCGCAGATCGCTTCCGCTTCGGCAGTCACGGATGCCAGCGGATTCGCGGAAGCCGTGTTGCGTTTGCCCCCCTCGGACGGAGTCGCGCTCGCCACGGCCACGGCCGGGCGGCAGTTCGTCACCTTCAACGCGCAAGCCACCCACTCGGCTTTGCTGAATTTCCCGCGTGTAAGCCAAGCGGCGGACGGTGGCTCCATGCTGGCCTCCGTCGCGGCCATTCTGCGCTTTTATCAGATCCCCCTTGCCGATCCGCAGCTTTTGAATCAGTATCTTAAATCGCTATGCGTACCCGATTCCCAGGGTTCGCAGATCTGCGATGGGTTCGTTTCGCCGCCCGATTCAAAGGACCAGATCGTGAATTTGTGGCGTCTGGGCGTGACCGTTTCCGTAGAAAAGAATGACATCGCTACCGTGCAGAGCCTCCTCGGGCAGGGCAGTCCTGTACTGCTGGTCCTTGCCCTGCCGGCCGGGGGATCGCATTTTGTGGTAGCGACCGGAGTCGCCGCCGACGGAAGCATCCTGATCATGGACCCCGATCCGGCAGACGGCACAACCTTGAAAGGTGCGCTCGCCGGAGTGGTTCGCCTGGTCCCCGGCGCGCCGGTTTCGAGCGGCTTCCTCGTCACCGGCAACTCCATGTTCAACATCCTCTCGCCGGTGGGCGCGTGTGGGATGGACCTGGACATCCCCGAGGTACCCACGGACTTCCACATGCGCTACTGCGACGGTTCGCAGAATTCCTACGAATTGGATACTGCGGGAGACCGGCCCTTTCGCCTGACGCTCACCGATCTCGGGACTCCCGGAAATCGCGTGGATCTGGCGGGCTCTGGCGCGGCCGCGTTCACCGTATCGCGCTCCGGAGCGCAATGGACGGCCGCGCCAGCCACTCTCAACTTCACCAGCGCGGGAGTAGTCAACGCCGCCAGCTTTACCCCGGATCTGGCGCCCGGCGGGCTGTTCACCGTCTTTGGGAATGGTCTCGCGCAATCCGATGTGGCGAGCATAGCCCAAATCGGCGGATTACCCGCTCCGGTCCTGGCGCAATCTGCATTTCAACTCACGGGAGCGATCCCCCTGGACCTCGCCCCTGGCAACTACACCTTGAAGATCACGTCTCCGTATGGAACCCTGGATCAACCGGTCACCATCAAGCCAGTTGCCCCCGCTCTTTTTGCCCCGATTCTCAATCAGAACGGAACCCTCAACACGCCGGATAACCCGGCTGCGCGGGGTCAGACCATCGTACTCTTCGGCACCGGCCTAGGCGCGGCCCAAACTCCGGTGAAAGTGCTTTTGCAGGGAGCCGAGCTAACGCCCGCCTTCGCCGGACTCGCCCCCGGCTTTATTGGCCTGTATCAAATTAACGTTCTGGTCCCACTGGCAACCGCCCCCGGCCTCAATGTCTTACTGACCCTGCGCCAAGACCAAGCCACCAGCAACCCAATCCAAGTCTCCCTCCAATGAATTCCCCCTCGGTGACTCGAGCCTCGGCCATTTCGGCGCTTGAACACGCGAAAGAGCGGGTCGTCGTCCACGAGCGATGACGCTCTTGACTCTCGATATTCCTCTCAAAACCGAAGCTCGGCTAATCGCGAAAGCCCAGGAGCAAGGGCTTTCCGTGGAGGCCTTCCTTGAACGCCTCATCAGCGATTCGGGCGATCTGAAGTTAAGGGCAGCCTTCATCGCAGGGACACCTACGACGATGAGCGTTGAGGCGACTACTCGACGCCAACATTCTGATCTACGCCATGGACTCGTGTGCCGCGAAGCAGGTCGCAGTCGCGCTTTGCGACCACAGCGCGGCTTTGCCGCAAACTGTGGGGCAGGCGGTCGGGCTTTGCCGCCTGCCGGGCGACCCGGTGTTTGCGTCGCCTGCAACCGCGGCTGGACGTAGACAGCAAGACTCTCAGCGCTACAGTTGCGAAATCGTCGCGTCGCGCAAAGAAACGAAGATTAGTAATACAGATAAGCTCACGTATCTGCTTTTCCTCAAGATGGAGTACGAGCGCACCCGCCCGCCGTACAACCGGAAGTCCTCCATCCCCGAAGAGTACAACTGGGCCAGTCTAATCGAACTCGATGGCCTCCCCCTCGAAAAACACTACCGCGATACTCTCGAGAACCTGGGCAAGGAACCGGGCATCCTTGGAATCATCTTCCGCAAAGCCCAGAACAAGATCCAAAACCCCGCGCGCCTCCGCCGTCGCATTGTCGATCTGATCGATAAGGAACCGTGGAGCGCCCTCTGAAGTCATGCGCCCTCAGCCAGGAACGACAATCATCGATCCTGCTGCCGGCACTGGCGGCTTTCTGCTCGCGGCCGCCAGCTACATCATCCAGCATCACAAGCTCGATCGCGATCAATTACGCCAACTCGAAACCGGAGCGCTCTTCGCCGTGGAGCTGGTGGCCAAACCCTCCGTCAATTACGGCATGGTGCTTACCAATCCGCCCGATTGCGACGTCCACACTCTGCTTCGCCTCCCCACCGGCATCTTCTACGCGCAAGGAGTCATAGCGAACGTACTCTTCTTCGACCGCAAGCCCGCGAGCAAACACCCCTGGACCCGCGCTCTCCGGATCTACGATCTCCGCACGAACAAGCATTTCACGCTGAAGACACACACGCTCGCGCGCGCCGGCCTCGATGATTTCGTCCGCGGCTATAACCCCGCGAACCGTCACGAACGCGCCGAACCGGAGCGTTTCCATCAACCGAGATCGTAGAAGATCTGCAAGCCGCGCTCGACCAATTTGCCCAGATCGCTTCTGACCTGGCAGCGGTGGAGCGTGGCGATAATTCCGGCGAATCACATATCCGGCCAACTGTGCTTATTTTTTGTTTTTGTCACTTTGGATGAGTTTTAGTAGTGCCCCCCGCACCCGGATCAAGCGTCGGCTCAGGCGATGCAGTTCCCGGTCATGGGCCGCATCCTGCTGACGGTAGAGTTCCAGCAATTGCAGCGCGGCGCTCAAACGCTCCACTACCGTCGCTCCATTCACCACGCCTGGACTATGGTCGTCGAAAGCGGAGGGAACAGGAATCAGGTGACGTGGCTTTTCTCGGGCCAGCAGAAACTCCCGCTGCAAATCCTGCTGTGTGATCTCGACATAGCGCAGGGT
>JBPCOQ010000145.1:0-9031 GCA_051000095.1 Bryobacteraceae bacterium
GAGGGCTCCTGAGCATGGGCTCAGGATAAGCATGACCTACTTACGTCGGTCTGTCAATAGAAAACCGTTACAGACCGACTTCTTAAGAGGACCCCGTTCGCTGGCGGATCTCAGTTCGGATAAAACAGTTCGATGGAGAAATGTAGAAACTCCAGACACAGGCAAGAATGCCTGTGCCACTTGGTGCAACAGACAGTCTGTTCGGTAGCTTCCTGCATCAGGTGTTACGAAAAGATCTCCGATGCGGTGCGATAGGTATTGGCGTGGGCTTCCGCAGTGAGTTGAATCGGCTTCGAATAGCCTCCGCCCAGTGTAACGACCAACGGGATGCAGTGCGCTTGGGCAGCCGCCATCACGCGCCGGTCGCGCTCTTTAAGACCGGCCCGGGTCAACGCCAAGCGACCGAGGGTGTCGGCCGCGAGCCCATCCACGCCGGATTGGTAGAACAGAACGTCCGGCTCGAAGGCGAGTATCTGCGGCAGTACGAGATCTAGCGTTCGCAGGTAATCGTCGTCTGTAGTGCCATCGGCCAACTCCATATCCAGCTTACTCTGTTGCTTGCGAACCGGGAAATTGGACGCGGCATGTAGGGAGACCGTGAACACCGCCGGGTCCTCGTGAAAGATCTGGGCGGTGCCGTCGCCTTGGTGAACGTCGAGATCGAGCACCGCCGCGCGCGCGATTCTCTCCTGCAAACGGGCCCACTGGATCGCAATGGCAATGTCGTTGAATACGCAAAAGCCCGACCCTTCCGATCGGAAAGCGTGATGCGTGCCCCCGGCGAGATTGCCGCCCCATCCGGTCTCGAACGCATCGCGCGTGGCGCACAGAGTGCCGCCGGCTGAAGCGAGCGTTCTCTGGACCAGCCCGGTTGACCACGGGAAACCGATGCGGCGAATCGCCGAGGCCGGCAGTGTTCCACTTAAAAACTGCTCGATGTAATCCGGGTCATGCGCCAGCGCCACTACCTGGCGATCGGCTAACGGCGCGCGCTCGAACGTGAAATATCCATCATTCGCGAGCAATTCCCGGATCAGCCGGTACTTCGTCATCGGGAACTTGTGACCGGGTGGAAGGGGAATGGCGTAGTGATCGCAATAGAACAAGCGCTGGGACATCACATCGGCAGGATGGCCGCGCTCACGGGCTTCGACCCCACCGGGATCATCATGAAGATCGGTCCTTTGCGGGAGCGGCGGAAATCGGAAGCCGCGCGCATGATGTTCGCAAGGCGCAGGACGGCCATGTCTCCGGAGCCCTGGTTTAACACCAGCGCATATTGATCGTCAGGCGTGAGGATGATCTGGCCCGGCTCCGCACCAACCGGCGTGACGGCGATGACGCTCCGCGCGGTGATATCCAGAATGCTTACGTCGCCGGACTTGGGATTCGCCACGAAAAGGTATTGCGGCACCGTGGGCGGTACCGAAAACGTGGAGGCCATCGCCGCGGGAGCGTGGCCGGCCAGCACCGTCTCGGCCACGTACGGAGTGTAATACGGAAACACCACCACGACCGCGTCGCCGCCTTCGCCCGTGACGAATAACTGGCCACCATCGGAATTGAAGCAAAGGTGGTCCGGGCGAACGGCCAGAGGCAGGTTCACCATCAACTTGCCGCTTGAGACCTGGTAGATCGACAGCATGCGTTCGCTGAGATTCGCCGTGATCAGTTGTGTTCCATCCCGCTGAAAGCGAACGATGCCGGTATCGCCGCCCGTACGGATAGGCCGGCCCGCTTGGCTACCAGGCGTCATGAGGGACGGCATTATGAGAGAAAGGATACGCTCCGGTCCATAGCTGATCGCGATGAACTTGTTCTGGCCATCGATATCGAAAGCGATCGGGGCAGCGGGCAGCGTCACCTGCCAATCCGCCTGGAACCTTTCGACCGCGATGCGAACCAGTTTTCGAGGCTCGCGGCAGAGCACGTAGAGATGCCTGGCATCGGGCGACAGCCGCATCGAGACAGCAGATCCGGCAACCGGCAACTTACGCGAGAAGGCGAGCGTGTCCGACCGGATCTCATGGACCGTTCCCGTCTCGGGCGTCAGCGCGTAGACCACGGAAAGGCGCGGATGAGTAATGACGCTGGCCGGCCGGCCAGCCAACCGAATGTGGCGCGCTACCGCGAAGACGGTGAGGTCGACGGCCGCGACGGCCTGGCCTTCCTGATTCGCGACGAAAGCATAGCCCGGAAAGCCCGAGGCCTTACGTTTACGGCAACCGGCTGTAATGGCGAGAGTAGATCCGATGAATTTGCGGCGAGTGTACACTCACGCCAACTTACTGCGAAATGGATCGGGCGGCCGCCAGCGCGGACTCGTAGTTCGGGTGGTCCGCGACTTCCTTGACGTATTCGACGTGTTTTAAGGTGTTGTCCTTGTCAAGCACGAAAATCGCGCGGCTCTCAATGCGCAGTTCTTTGATCAGCGTGCCATACCGCTCGCCGAACGAACCGCTCTTGTGGTCTGAAAGCATTTTGATCTTGTCGATTCCAAACGCCGCGCACCAGCGTTTTTGAGCAAAGGGTAGATCCATGCTCACAGTGTAAATGCCGACGCCCGGAAGTTTCGCGGCTTCCTCATTAAAGCGGCGCGTCTGGGCATCGCACACCGGGGTATCGAGCGAAGGCACCACGCTGAAGATCCGCACAGCGTGGCCCGTCTTGTCGAGATTCATGGGTTGCAGGCTGTCGTTCACCAGGTCAAAATCGGGCGCTTTGCCGCCAGGCTTCAATTCCGGGCCAAGCAACGTCAAAGCGTTACCTCGCATCGTCGTGGCTCCCGGCCTCTCGCTTAGTTCTCCTGTAGCTTTGATCATTTTGGACTCATTGTAGCAACTCGCCAAATCGCTCCACCTCAGAGGTGGGCAACTGGCACGCATAATTCCGACAAACGTAGGCGGTGGGCTTGCCGCCGGCCTCTTTCATCTCAGCGATCTCGGGCATTTGCCGCGCAAGCTTTTGGCGAGTCTCATCGGAATCGACCAGCAAGACAACGCTGTTCGGCAGGAAGCGGGAGCGCGCCGCCCGGAGCAGGTTACGCGTGAGGTCCGCTTGCCGGCCGCCGGCAATGATGATCTGCCGGGCCGGGCCGAGATAATAGTTGACCGCGACCAGCATCTGCGGGGCGGCCATCGGCTGAGCCGAGATTCGCGAAGCTAACGCATCCAGCGTTTGGCCGGCAGCTTCCCGGAAGTCGCTTCGCTTGGTGATCTCGGCTAGCCGCAACAGGTCGAGGAGAGCGACCGAATTGCCCGCGGGCTCGGCGCCGTCGTAATCGTCTTTGATCCGAAGCAGCAGGCGTTCATCGCCTTGGGGGGTGCTGAAGAACCCACCGCCCGCCGCGTCTTCGAAGAGCTGCCGCATCTTCTCCGCCAGCGCGATCGAATGATCCAGCCACGCGAGGTCGAAATCGGTCTCATACAGATCCAGCAAGCCTTGAATCAGGAAAGCATAGTCGTCCAGGAAGCCGGGAATGGCGGCATCGTCATCGCGGAAGCGGCGGAGCAGCGTGCCGTTCTCGCGATCGTACATGCGATCGAGAATGAAGCCGGCGGAGCGGCGCGCGGCTTCGAGATAGCGCGGCTCATCGAGCACCTGAGCGGCTTTCGCAAAGGCGGAGATCATCAAGCCATTCCAGGCCGTGAGTATCTTGTCATCCAGATGCGGCCGCGGGCGCGTGCCTCTGTGGGCGAGAAGCTTGGCGGCGCTCTTCTCAATCCTCGAACCGACCGTCTCCTCTGAAATATGGAATGTGCTGGTGGTCTGCTCCAGGGTGTGATGGACGAACAGAATGTTTTTGCCGGTGAATTCCCCGTGCGGATCGTTGTGAACATTGCCTTCCGGGGCGACACCGTAGCGATCGCTAAAGATAGATGCCTCCGGGTGGCCCAGGAGTTGATCGATCTCCTGGCGGGTCCACAAATAGAAAGCCCCCTCGCTTTTCTCGGTGGGCTTGGCCGGATCGGCGGCGCTGTCCGCATCTTCAGCGGAGTAGAAGCCGCCGCCCGAATGTGTCATATCGCGGAGAACGTAATCGAGCGTGTTGCGTGCGACGCTGGCGAAAAAAGGATCGTGAGTGATCTGATGCGCCTCCAGGTAGGCAATCGCAAGCTGCGCCTGATCGTACAGCATCTTCTCAAAGTGCGGAACGAACCAGCGCTCGTCGACCGAATAGCGATGAAAGCCGCCGCCCAGTTGGTCGTTCATGCCGCCCTCCGCCATGGCCCGCAAGGTGTGCAGCGTCATCTCCAGCGCTTCCCCGTTCGTATATCTGGCGTGATAACGAAACAGAAAGTTGAAGACCGCCGGGCGGGGAAACTTGGGCGCGTTCCCGAAGCCGCCATTCGCGGAATCGTAGGTGCGGCGGAAATAGTAGAACGCCGAATCCAGAACGCTCTTGTCGAGCGTGGAGCGGCGCGAAGGTTCGATATTCGACAGCGCCGAGAGTTGCTCAACAGCTTGCCTGCTGGATTGGTCAATCTTGGCACGCTCGGTTGACCACGCCCTGGCGAGCGATTCGAGAACTGCCTGGAAGCCCGGCCTGCCGTAGCGGTTATCCGGCGGAAAGTAAGTCCCTCCGAAGAACGGCTTCAGCTCCGGCGTGAGAAACACGGACATGGGCCAGCCGCCGCTGCCCGTCGCTGCCTGCACGTAGGTCATGTAGATGCGATCGACGTCAGGGCGCTCTTCGCGATCCACCTTCACAGGCACAAAGTATTGATTGAGAACGCCGGCGATCCGCGGGTTTTCAAACGACTCGCGCTCCATGACATGACACCAGTGGCACGTCGAATAGCCGATGGATAAAAAAATGGGCTTATCCTCGCGGGTGGCCTTCTCAAAAGCCTCAGCGCCCCAGGGATACCAATCGACAGGATTATGCGCGTGCTGCTGTAGGTAGGGACTCTTCTCCGAAATGAGGTGGTTGTGGGACATGCTTTGAGCTTGTCCCCATTATGAGGCCTTTTCTATGGAGCCGAACGATCACGGGGTGCAAGCTGTTCACGGCGGCGGGAGGGATTATGCTGGCACTTTGGCTTATTGACCAGGTTGTCACTCGGTAATCCTTCGACAGCCCGGGAAGGACAGTGCGAATGATTCATCAAATACACTCAGGGATCGATACACTTCTGCAGAAGTGGAGCGATCTCCCGGAGTTGGACCGTCTCGAAGCGTTTGAAGGCTTGCCCCGCGATCAAGCCGACGATTTCTTCCTTGAATTGAGCAGCCGCGATCAGCTCGATCTGTTGTTCGCTCTTCCAAAAGGAGAACGCCGGATTTGGTTGCGGCTGCTCGCCCCCGACGATGCCGCCGACGTGATTCAGCTCGCACCAGAACATGAGCGGCAGGACCTTATCGCGGAACTTGATGAGGCCGGCCGCCGTGAAGTGAGCGCGCTGCTCGCCTATAAGCAGGATGCCGCCGGTGGATTGATGAACCCGCGCTTTGCTCGTCTGCGGCCTGACATGACCGCCGATGAGGCTATCAGCTATCTGCGCAGGCAAGCAGGCCAGGTTGAGACGATCTATTACGCCTACGCCCTCGATGATTCGCAGCGCCTCTTAGGAGTAGTCAGCTTTCGCGATCTATTCGCGGCTGACCGGTCGAAAACGGTTCGCGACGTGATGCGCGTCAACTTCGTGTCCGCGTCCGAGCAGATGGACCAGGAAACGGTTGCCCGGCTGTTCACCGCGCATCATTTGCTTGCCATCCCGGTGTTGGATTCCGCGGGACGGATGCAGGGAATTGTAACGGTAGACGATATTGTCGATGTCGTTCAGGAGGAGGCTAGCGAGGACATTCAGAAAGTGGGAGGTATGGAGGCGCTCGATGCTCCGTACCTGCAGATTGGATTCTGGCAAATGGTCCGGAAGCGCGCTGGCTGGCTCGCCATTCTTTTTGTCGGGGAAATGCTTACGGCTACAGCAATGGGGTACTTCGAGCGGGAGATTGCCCGGGCTGTGGTATTGGCGCTGTTCGTCCCGCTCATTATCAGCAGCGGGGGTAACTCAGGCTCGCAGGCAACAACACTGGTCATTCGAGCGATGGCAATCGGCGAAGTACGGCTGCGGGATTGGTGGCGAATCATACGCCGAGAGTCTTCGGCGGGCCTTGTACTCGGTAGCGCCTTGGCGATGATCGGGATGGCTCGAATCCTCGTCTGGCAAGCTATCTGGAAGCCCTATGGTCAACACTACCTGGTTGTCGGGTTCACTGTTGCGTTCAGTCTTATGGGTGTCGTCCTCTTTGGTACGGTTGCCGGATCGATGCTCCCTTTCGTACTTCGAAGGGTGGGACTTGACCCTGCAAGCGCGTCCGCGCCGTTTGTAGCAACTCTGGTAGACGTGACAGGGCTGGTGATTTATTTCAGCATCGCAAGTGCACTCATGCGCGGAACATTACTCTGACGTGACTACGGCCGCTGGAATTTCGCGATTCTGCCTTTAGGACCCACTGCCCATCCAGCCGCATGCGACCACCCCTTACCCGGTACGAAGCTCACGGCGTTGTATGCGCCATTGTCAATCGACAACCAAGTTGCGCCGGCATTGGCGGAATAATCCGAACCAGACGTCCCTACGGCGATCCACATATGCCGATCCGGTAGATAGGCCACGGCGGATCGAAAGCCGTCCGGGGGAACGCTGGCCGGCTCATCCCAAGTGCGGCCGCCGTCGGCGGTAGCGGCAATGTTTCGCCACCTGTCCTTGGGCTTGTTGTAATCCCCGCCTACCGCAATACCGTACTGCTTCTCTGAAAATGCCAGCGAGAAGATGCCCGCGCTGGCGGAGTCGCTCCGAATCGGCGTGCGCGCTGTGGACCAGGACTGGCCGCCATCTTCGGAGTGAAACACGCGAGCCGCCTTAGGACCTCCTGTGCCAAACCACGCCTCACTCTTGCCCCTGACAATCAGGCACGAGCCGCTGGCCGCGAAGGCTCCCTCAGCAGGCAGCGCCGGCGGAGTCTGCTGTTGGCTCCAGTGTCCGCCTCCATCGCCGGTGGTGAGGATCGCGAAATGTCCATCCACTGGATCGCCCAAAACGATTCCGTGAGTTGCATCCCAAAATGCCAGCGCATCGTAGAAGCCCTTCGGATCGGGATTGGTGAGCTGCAGCGTCCAGTTCTTGCCGGAATCGGTGGTCTTGTAAATTCGGGATTTATCGCCGGCTCCGCTGCTCAGCAGGTAAGCGGTCCGGCTGTCTACACCGTGCACCGCGCGGAAATCCAGTGCCTCGGCGCCCGGTACCTTCGCGGCACGCCAAGCCTTTCCTCCATTGATGGTTTCGAGATACGTGCCTTCGCCGCCGCTCGCCCATGCTACCTTCTCACTCACCGCGCTCACGCCGCGCAGCGAAGCGCTGGTTCCACTCTGTTGAGGCAGCCAGGATTGAGCCAGTGCAGCGGTGCTCAGGAAATAAGGCAGCATCCGCCTCATTGATGAATCGAGGGCTCAGCGCCGGCCGCGACGGTTTGCTTGCGGATCCACCTGCTGAAAACCCGCAGGAATTTCGAACTTCGATTCGTCCACAGGCGCTGAAGAGAACCCGCTCGACTCCGTCGTAATTTCCATCAGCGCTCCGGGAGCGCTGGCGCTGCTATTGTTGGCAGGCGCTTGGCTGCTCGCATCCTGATCTTTCTTCTTCCGGCCAAAGCCGCCAATGCCACCCAGACGGCCCAACCGGCCCAGCGCCTCGGCAGCGCCGCCTTGAGATGCCGTATCGCTGGCGGGTGGCGGATTCGAAGAGCGCTCCGCTCCGGCTTGCGGAGTCGCACTACCTGTCATCGTCATCACTTGCAGCACGGGCACGCCTTGCAGTTTCGCCATTTCCTTGGCGAGATCCGCCATGCCTTTCGCCATGTCGCCGCGGCCCATCATCGCGCCAAAACTCTGGCCCGGGGCCCACGCGATCTTCGTGCTCATCAAGCGATGAAAATCGCGGACTTCCTGATAACCCGGAATGTCGGGAGCCAGCCACATGTCGGAGATGACGTTCATCGCGCCCTGGTCGCCGGTCTTCTTGTCCGTACCCTCCATCGTCAACGTGAGGATCACCTCTTTCGCGTTGAGTCCGGAGACAACTTTCGATTGTCCGGTTTCGCGCACCGATGCCTTGAAATTGACGTCGGCGTCATTCTGCTTCCGACCCATTCGATCGGCCGCCTGCTGCATCATTTCCTTCATCTGCTCGAAGGTCATCGCGGAATACGTCTTTTTCGCGAAGTCGATGCTGGTGATGGTTTCCTTGTCCACATCGATAATCTGAGCGGTGTCGCGGCTCAGATGGGCCATGCGGTGGCCCTTCAGGAGCACGGTGGAGGAGATTGGCTCACGCGCCTTACTCGAGAAAACACCCGCCACGCGCATCGCCCCAGCCGCGACGCCGCCAGTGATTCGGGAGTTTTGCTGGTAAGAGAAGTCCGCCAGCAATGTTGCGCTGCTACAGCACGCTAAGAGAGATACAGCCGTTAGAACTCGCATTGTCTTCTATTCTATTACTGCATGACGCGGCTTTTGCGTTACAGCTTGTTCGTTCCTGCTATTCTAGCGGTGCAGCTTGCCAGGGCTGGCTGTTATTCAAATATGACTGTTACCGTGAAGAAAGCAGAACAATTGGCCGTCCCTCCGAGCGTACAACGCCGAGCGCAAATCAAACCCGGTGACACGCTGGAATTTAAGGTGTCCGGCGGCGTCATAACCATCCTGCCCAAGCTGCCGTCAGCGGACGATGAGTACACTCCCGAGCAGCGACGGATCGTCAATGCCCAGCTTGCAGAAGGGTTGGACGACATCCGGAAAGGTAGAGTCTCTAGACGCTTTGAAAACGTTGATCCAATGCTTAATTCTCTGAAGGCCCGTGGAAATACCTCTTGGAACCAAAAACGCACGGGTTCGATGGACTAAGGGCTTGTTAGGAAATAACATTTCCATATTGGAATGTTTTGCGCTACCTTGAAGGCAGTGGAGAGCATTGATGGAGTCAAGCAGCGCTTCGCAGCCATAGCGGCTCTGCTGGATGAGCGGTCG
>JBPCOQ010000063.1:0-31159 GCA_051000095.1 Bryobacteraceae bacterium
CATACGCTAAGCCGAATACCGCCCACGCCAGCGCATGCCACCATGCCGAGCCCCAACGAGTGGTCGCAATGGGTCCGTACCAGCGCTCCCATGCCGCCCGGCGGTCTGCAAGGAGGCGCGGCCCGATGCCGGTTACCCGTACTTCCTTACCGGGCGCCGCGGTCGTGGCAATCGTGAAAAGATGCCGCGCCAGCCGATTGGTTTGAGCTCCACGCTCCTGCGCGGATCTTTCCACCGCGGGCCGCCATGTCGACGTCCACACGGTCGGGATCGCAAACACCAGGAGCAGGATGAGCGCCGGATGGATCGAGGCCAGCAGCACCATCGTCACAGCCAGCCGCAGTATCCACCCGACTGTCGAGAACACCGACATATACATGTGATCGAGCACGAACACCTGATTGCGGAGCATGGACAGCCGATCGAGATACTCGGGGCGTTCCTGGTGCGCGATGGTCGCGACCGATGCCTGCAGTCGCGCGACGTGCGACTCCAGCGCGATCGTCACCTTGTCGCGGAAGCGGCGCTGCACGCGCGTGCTGACGGTGCGAAGAAACCACGTTGCCACCGTCGACACCGCGAGGCCAATCGCCGCGCCTTGCACTATGCCGGGTCGATGCTCAAGGACGCCTTTGCCGAGCAGCATCAGCCACAACGCGAGAAGGGCATCGGGTAGCGCGGCGAGCTGCGAAAGCACGAACGCCGCGACCATCAGGCGCGGCTCGTGGCTATACCCCAGCTTGCACAACCGCCACATCGACGACAGCGCGGGAGGTAGCGGGGCAATCCCCCGATCCGCGTGATCTCGATCAGGAGAGGACGTCAAATGCCGTGCCCTCCTCGTCGTCCGGAACGTTGAAGCGCTGCGCCTGCAGATCGAACATCGTCCGATAGCGCCCGGCGAGCGCCATCAGCTCGTCGTGCGTGCCAAGCTCGATGACCCGGCCGTGCTCGAGCACGCAAATACGATCGGCATGGCGGACCGTGGAGAAGCGATGCGAGATCAGGATGGTCGTGCAGTGCCTTGTCGCGGCGAGCAGGCGATCGAAGATCTCCGCTTCGCCGCGCACGTCGAGCTGCGCGGTCGGCTCGTCGAGCAGCACGACGCCCGCGCCGAGCGTGACGGCTGCCAGCGCCCGGGCGAGCGCTACGCGTTGCCATTGGCCGCCCGACAGGTCGGTGCCGCCGGCGTACCCGCGTGCAAGTACCGTGTCCAGCGCAGCCAGATTTGCCGCTCCCGCCGACTGGAGCGCGGCGCGCACCACATCGTCTGGCGCGCCTGCCGGCGCCACGTTGTCGCGCAGCGGCAACTCGAGGCGGATGAAGTCCTGGAAGACGGCCGTGACGCGCAAGCGCCACGACTCGAGATCGAACTCGCGAAGGTCCACGCCGTCGATCTCAATCGCACCCGACCGCGGATCGTACAACCGGCACAGTAGCTTCGCGATCGTCGTTTTGCCGGCGCCGTTTTGTCCAACAATAGCGAGCGACGAGCCGGCGGGAATCGTGAGATCGAAATGCTCCAGCACGGGCGCGCCGCCGCTTGGAGGAACCGACGCGACGGCAGGGTAGGCGAACGTGACATCGCGGAGACGAATCTCGCGCGCAGGTGTCGCGTCCGCGGAGCGATCGCCAGAGGATAGCCCGCCAGCGGGACGCATGGCTGGCTCGAGTCGCAGTACCGCCGCGACGGGGGCGGCCGCTCCGTCGAGCGCCCAACTGAATCCCCCGAACGCGATCATCGACACGCCGATGGCACTCTGCGCGTAGACGACGGCTTCCCCCAAACTGATCCGGCCATCGGCGGCGGCGATCGCCAATAACGAGAACACAACGACGTTCGCGGAGACGACGAGGAGCATGCTCCAGATGACAGGACGCTCGCGCAGACGCGTGGCTGCGTACTGAAGCTCGTGCAAGCGAGTGCGTCTGGCGATGAAACGCTCAATCGTCCAGCCGGCGAGGCCGAATAGCCGCAGCTCCTTGCTGGCGGGCGGATCCACCGCCAGCCGGTAGGCGTAGTCGGCATCCCGCTGTGCGCCCCGCACCTCCTCGGTGTTGCGGTCGCGCCAGACCGCGCTCTCCCGTAGCAGCCAGTGCGTCGCCAGCCACGCGCCCGCGAGCACGATCGGCGCCCACCACGCGTATCTGGCGAGGATCACGGCGGACGCGACACCGCCGATCATCTCGACCATGCCGGTCGCGATGAAATCCATGGAGATCGACAACGGCGGGCCGGTCATACCGAGGTCGAAGTCGCGCGCGACGGTGAGGTCGCTGGTGAGCTCCGAGTCCTCGAGGTGTCCCATCCCCGGCGGCCGCACGCAGGCTTCGGTGAGCCGGTCGTAAAGCCATGCGGCAGTGCGGTCGCCGAGGTTGGCGCTGACCGCCTGATGAATCGGGCTGAGCACCTGAAGCAGGATGAAGATCGTGCCGGTAAACGCGAGCGGACCGGCGAGAGGATGGCCGCGTTGCACGGCGCCGACGAGTACGCCCATCGCGATCGCGAGGGCCGCCGGCAGGATCCCTCTCAACAGGAGGGCCGTCCACCAAGCGGCGGCGAGGGCGGGGTCCGCCTTCGGTAGGACGCTGAAGAACTTCCATTCCTTGCGCTCGGTCAGTCGTTGGAGCACCATTGCATTCTGCCACAGGACTGGCGCGCGCACAGGCTCCACGCCGAGCGACCGCGATGCCAAGCTCATGTACAACATCTCGGCGAGATCTCCCGTGGCGCTATCCAACACAAGGAGAGTTTTGCCTGCAAGCGGCTAGCCTCTTCGGCGTGTTTCATGGGCCGGCCGCCAAAGCCTTACCCGCGGGCCGACCTTAGGACGAGTCACCTGGCGACATCAGCTCGATAGTCTTGAATTCGAGGCGTGCAAAAGCGCAAAGCTCTACGCAGAGGTGTAGGGTGATCTGGTGTTTTTCGAACGGTTCCACGGCTTAGCGTGCTTTTCCGGCCAGCGGGACAGAGCGGCCGCCGCCTGAGCCGTTTCCATTCTGATCGAGCACCGGTAGCCCGGCTGGCGGGTGGGCCACGACTCCCTTGAACGCTTCGTCGATGTTGATGTCGTTGTTCTTAAGAATTTCCCCGGTCGACGTGTCCAGGTTCACTCGCGCACGGCTGTACTGGCTGAGAGCGCTTACTTCCGACGATTGAGACGTCGCCAGGTCGCGTTGCGTCTGGATCACCTGATAGATGGTCGAGGCGCCGAGCGCATACTTCTTTTGCTCGGCATCCAACGTTTGCTCTTCTAGCAGGCGCTGCTTCACAGCAGCCTGATAGCGAGCGCGCGCCTGTTGGACCGCGATAAGGCTGTTCTGCACATCCACACGAATCTGATTGACCTGCTTCTGGAGCGCAAATTGGGACTGGCGCAGGTTAAGCTGGTCCCGGACGTAGTCCGCTTGCGCCGCGCGGTTTCGGAGCGGGATGTTCAGGTTGATGCCGACGCGATAATCCGGGAAATCCCGGCCAAACAGTTGCGACAGAAGAGTACCATATCCGCCCACAAAAAAGCCGTTCACCGGATTGCAAATATTGGCCGGGCAGTCTGGCCCGCGCACAAAACCAGTGGACTGGCCGTTAATCCCGAGCACCGGAATCGAGTTGATGGTGCCGGCTTGCGCGTGATTCGTCAATTCGACAAATCCGTTCAAGGTGGGGAGCAAGCCGTTGCGGCTGCCGATCAGATTGATTTGATTGTTTTCCAGGTTGATGCGGCTTTGAGCCAGCTCGGGCCGCTCCGCCAGAGCCGAGTCCACCAAGTCCTGAACCGGCCGCACAGCTTCCACTTCGGGTAGCTTTATGGAATCCGTGGGCACGATTCGCGCTTCCGCGATACTCGGGCTTGCGACGCCGGTTCGGCTGAGCGCGTTCTTAATGACAGTTTCCTGCTCGAGAACGTTGGTTTCCGCCACCGTGAGATCCTGTTCCCGTGCAGCAACTTCAGCTTCGGCGCGCACGATTTCGATGGGCGCCAGAGTTCCAATCTCTACCTGTTTTTTGTTGTCGTTGTAAAGCTTCTCCGATACGGAGAGCGATTCTCGCGAGACCTTTACGGATGCATTCAGGCTGACCAGATCCCAGTACAGCCCGATCACACCTGAGACGGTTGCGATCACCTGTTGTTTGAAAATGTAGTCTTCCAATTTGACATTATTCTTGGCAACCGTAATCTCGCGCCGGTTCAGCGCGAGCCCGAAGCCTTGCAGCAGGGGCTGCGAAACGAACAGATCGAGGCTCGAACTGGTGAACGGGTTGATATCGATGCGTCCTGTGTTCTGCGCGGTGGTGAAGTTGTTATAAGACAGAGTGGCGTTCGCGCCGCTCGAAAAACCTTGCGTCAGCAGGAAATTGTAGGTCTTGTTAGTCGCTACCAGAGCTGTCGTACCGTAGGAGAAAATGTTGGACTGCGGCGTGGTCTGGTGTTGCCAGCCGATAGAACCCTGCAATATCGGGTCGAAATTAGGCGTCGTGGGGCCCAGTTGCGTAATGATACCGTTCACTCCAGAGCCACCACCGGACGAAGAACCGTTACCGCCCCCGCTACTGCCGCCGTTACCGGTACCGCTGCCGTTGCCCAACAGGAAGTTGCCACCCACGCTCGTAGGGCCATTTTGCACCGACTGAGGAACGCCGCGAAGCAGACCGCCCGCTTTGGCGCGAAGCAAATCGGCTTCAGCCTGGAGAGGTCCGTAGCGCTGCGTCGCGATATCGAGGTTGTTCTCCAGAGCGAGAGCGATGGCGTCCTGCAGGGAAAGATAAACCTTGCCCGCTCGCAGAAGCGATTCCAGCCGATTCGAATTCGATAAATCGATGGGAGGAACATTTCTCTTTTCATAGGGCTTCCGCAAACTGGAAACCCAGCCGCCATTGGGTTGCTCGATGACAATCCGGCGATCCTGGGAAAACGAGAGGGGAGCGATGAGCAGCCACACGCAGACCATCGCAACCAGAGACTTCATGCTTTGCATAACCCTTCCTTGAGCAACAATTAGAATCAATGCCTGATTACGAAAACAGGCGCACGGCTGTTCCTGATTTTTTCTTCATGGTATCACTATGAAGAAAAAAGGGGCAATTTTCCGGCCACAGACGTACGCCTGTAAGTGGTTGTTGCGGTTCAGCGAAAGGTCGCCCTTGAGAGCGCAGGGTGTCCGAAACTGGGATTGCCTGAACGGGTTACAGCTTCGGAGAGCACTCACGCCCTCCAGAAAAAACGTACTTTGTGAGATGCGATCTGCCGCCAGCAACTTGCGAGTTTCCAGAGTGGGACAGGCGGCTCGCCTGTCCGTGTTTCTTGTGGAGAACAGGCGAAAGCGCCTGTTCCACTCTGCCTTTCAGAGGGTGCTACTAAACGCCTCTTCGATCAGAGACTTCCGGCGGTGCAGAAAAGTAAGTGGCATTGGGCGGTTTCGCCTGTCGCACTCAGCGCTTCAGCCAGCGCCGCTGTCTTCTCTTCGCCTAATTCCGCAGCCCTCGCAACTCCACCCCGGCGTTGCGCAATCTCCGGGCGACTGCTTCCGCAATCCGCTCCGACCCCGGGGTGTCCCCGTGAATGCAGATGGTCTGCGCTTCGATTGCCACCTCCGACCCGTCCGACGCGACCACCCGGCCATGCACCGCAATCCGCAAAGCCTGCTCGCCCGCCCGCTCCGGATCCCGGATCAGCGCATCTTCCAACCGCCTGGACCGCAGCGTTCCATCGGGCTCGTAAAGGCGGTCCGCAAAAGCTTCTGCGGCAACGGCGAAACCGGCCCCGCGAAAGACCTCCAGGATCGGCGAGCCCGCCAGTCCCACCAGCACGACATCACCCCGCCAACGACGCACGCCCTTCGCAATCGCGCCCGCGATCTCCGCATCACGAACCGCCTGGTTGTACAGCGCCCCATGGGCCTTCACGTGAGCGACCGGCACGCCCACGCTCGCGGCCACCGTTCCGAATGCGCTCACCTGCGCAAACACCGAATCCGCGATCTGTTCCGGCGCCATCTTTAGCTCGCGCCTGCCAAAATGTTCCCGATCCGCGTATCCCGGATGCGCGCCGATCACCAGACCCCACTTGGCTGCCTGCCGTATGGTCTCGCGCATCGTCGACTCATCGCCGGCATGACCGCCGCACGCGACATTCACCGAGGTGATGTGCGGCATCAACGCCTCCTGCGAACCGTCCGCAATCGCTTCCGGCAGTTCACCCATATCGCAGTTCAGATCTATGCGCTTCATTCGAGTGCTTCTCCCTTGGTCTCCGGCAGGAACAAAACCAGCACTCCTGCCAATACATAAAAGATCGAGGTGAACGCCAGAGCGCCGCCGATTCCGAATCGCCCGGCGACGCCTCCGATCAGAAACGGAGCGAGGGCGCTCACCGCTCTTCCAGAGTTATAGGATATGCCCTGCGCGGTGGCGCGAATGCTCGATGGAAATAACTCGGCCAGCATCGCTCCGAAGACGCTGAAATATCCGTGCCCGAAAAATCCGATCAATGGTCCGATTACCAGCAGCACGGCCGGGTTTGCTCCAGCCAGCGCATAGAGCGGCACCAGCACCGCCGCTCCCAGCACGAACACCAGTAGCACAGGACGCCGGCCAAACCGGTCCGCCAGAACTCCGAACAGCAGGTACCCGAGAAATGCGCCAACCTGCACCGGCACAATCCAGGCTGAGGATTTCACGATCCCCAGGCCCGCGCCGCCCTTCGATACGGGACTCGAAAGGTATGCCGGTATCCAAGTGAACAGGCCCCAGTACGCGAACAGCAGGCTGGTGCACAGCAACGTCGCAACCACGGTCCGCCCTAGCAGCGGTGGTTTTAGCACGATGCTCAGTGGCAATTTGACACTGCCCCGCTCACGCTCGCGCGCTTTATTTTTGATCCAGATCTCAGGCTCCGGAATGTTCCGCCGAATCCAAACGGTGAGCAGCGCCGGCGCCGCACCCAACAGGAACAGGGGCCTCCACCCGAACCGCGGCAATATCAGCGCGGCAAACAATGCGGCCAGCAGATAGCCAATCGCCCAGCCTGACTGAGTCAGTCCCACCGCTTTGCACCGATATTCGGCCGGCCATGTTTCCGCTACCAACACCGATCCCGCGGACCACTCCGCTCCTAACCCGAGCCCTACCATTGCCCGCCACAGCGCCAACGCGGCAAAGCTGGTTGCGGTCGCCGTCAATCCGGTAAAAACGGAATAAATCAGGATCGAATAAACCAGCATCCGCGCGCGCCCGTAGCGATCGGCCAGCACCCCAGCGAATCCGCCACCAAGTGCCGAAGCAACCAGGGTCAAGGATGCGAGCGATCCCGCAACGGCCGAGCTCAACCCGAACTCCTGTTGAATCGCGGTCAGCGCGAACGCATACAGCATCACGTCCATGCCGTCCAGCATCCAGCCCGCCTGCGCCGCGAACAGCGTTTTCCATGGAAGTGGCACAGGCATTCTTGCCTGTGTTGGACTTTGACGGGTTCCGGCTAAGGAAGAAATAAGACCTCCGAGCGGAGTAGCTCCTCTTGTTCCCAAATCAAGCGCCTGGCATCCGCGATGCTTACGAGCTCGAAGCGGACCTCGTCGCGCGGACGTAGTTGCCCGACGCTCGACAGATCCGCCGAAATCACATTCGCAATCTTGGGATAACCGCCGGTAGTCTGTTGCTCGACGAAAAGGATGATCGGCTGCCCATCGGCGGGTACCTGGATTGCACCCAGCGCAACTGGCTCTGTAATCATCTGCTTAAGTAGCACAGGCATTCTTGCCTGTGTTGAGCTGAGCCGCAATCCCATTCGATTCGACTCTTCGGTTACACGATAAGCCTCCGTGTAAAATCTCTGCCGGCTCGAGTCCGAAAACCACTCTGCCTGGGGTCCCGAAGTAACGCGCAACACCTTGCGCGGAGCGATCATCTGAAGCGCTTCCACGCGCACGCTCCTTGGCTCAAAGTCCCCATGACTCTCTCCGATCGCGAGTGTATCGCCTTTGCGCAACGGGCGTCCTTCGTATCCGCCCAGTCCGCTGAGCACATGGGTCGAAGCACTACCCAAAAATAGCGGCACGGAGATCCCACCACGCACACATAGGTAACATCGCGCGCCGGATCGCGTTGGCCCGAACGCCAGCGTCTGCCCCGCTTGGACTTGCACCGCTGTCCACAGGGGCAACGGCGATCCAAAGTCGGACCCGGTCACTGCGACTACCGCATCCCGCTCGAACACAAACGTACCGCCCAACAGCGTCATCTCCAGAGCGGCGCTCGATTCCGAATTCCCCACCAGCCGGTTACCGACGCGCAAGGCTACCGCATCGGCCGCGCCCGATGCCGAAACACCCAGCGGTCCGAAGCCATCCCGGCCCAAATCCTGGACCGTCGTGAACATGCCGGGTGATTTGACCTGAATCAAGCTCCCTCAATGGGCCGAAATCGGACCTGATCCCCGATTGCAAGCAGCGACATGTTTTCACGTTCCGCCTGAAACATCGCCAGCGGCGTTTTCCCGATCAGCCGCCATCCACCCGGAGTCGAGACCGGGTAAATCCCCGTCTGATTTCCACCAATACCAACGCTGCCTGCTTCTACCCTTTTGCGTGGCGAAGACAAACGCGGCGTCGCGATCGCGTCCGGCATGCCTCCCAGATAAGCAAACCCGGGAACGAAACCCAGAAAGTAAACGGTGTAGATCGCCCCCGAGTGCAGGCGCACCACTTCATCACTCGTGATTCCGTGTAACTGCGCAACATCATCGAGATCCGGACCGCCATACACAACCGGGATCTCCACCATGCGAGGTTCCGGCAAAGCAATCTCATCCAGCCGCCGCCCGGCAATCTCTCGTTCCAGCTCTTCGTGGCAGGTGCGGCACGGATCGAAGCGCAGCATCAGCGAACAATAAGCGGGATGCAAATTACGAACGCCGGCCGGCTTGTCAAGCTCCAGCGATCGCAACAGCTTGCGCACTTGAACGTGCGTAGCCATGCTGATCTCGTTCCCAAACGTCAACAGCAGCGACTGATCGCTCGCATACTGAAAGTGGGGCATGCTTCAGGTTGCCCCTGTAATTAGAGCCAGCCACCCGCTCTTCACCTCCGCCGGCTGCTTCTTCATGATGCGAGCCAACTCCCCATCGAAGTCCTCACAATCGGAAAGCCCGGCGACCTTGTCGATCCCGGCGTGCTGCACCAGATACTTCACCAGCGATTGCGATAACACATAGAAGGGAGCGCCCACCGCGCGGCGCTCGGTCACGATATCGGGTGGCTCTCCACCTTCGAGCACGAAGGGCAGAACCGCTTGCCCACCGCTGGTTGTCAGATAGCGCGCCGCGTCCGAATCCACGCCGGGATTGCCGTGTCGCGCAAACACCTTGGCATCGTAACCGCCGATCGTCTCGCTTACATAGCTCTGCACCCAGGAGGCAACGCCTTCGCTGAACCACATCGGGCAGGATCTGCATTGCATCAGCACATGCGCGGTCTCGTGCAGATACGGCGCGACGTTTTGCCGTACGCGCCACAACGGAAGCATGACGCTTCGAAAACGGGAGCGCCCGATATCGAACTTGCTGCCGATGAAAAAGAAAATCCTGCCGGTCTGCGCGCGGCTCCGCTCCGCCGGGATCTTCAGTAGCTTTTCGATATCCCGGATACCCTGGTTGGCGAGATCGGAGAATGCATCCATCTCTGCCGGCGTCATCGCATCTTTATCGAAGTAGAGCGTCGCGCCGTCGCGATCATAGCGAACACCATCGGCCCGCAACTCTTGCATCACCTCTCGGTCGTTCATCCAGGCATCCTGACACAGCAGTGGCACGCAGCAAACCAAACCAGTGACGAAGACTTTCACTTGGCCTCGATTCTAACACTCGCATCCAACGGGCCTGCTGTAACGTATGTTAGGTAGTCATTATGAAAAAAGCGTTGGCTGTGGGGCAGGTGATCTTGTTCACCTGCCTAGCGTATGACAACAAGCAGGCGACGAGATCGCCTGCTCCACACTCCGGCGGGACCTGCCCGCTGCAGTGGCTCCCGTGGTCCGATACCGTCTTCGCTCAGGCCAAGCGGGAGAAACGCTTCGTGCTCCTGGACCTGGAGGCGGTATGGTGCCACTGGTGCCACGTCATGGACCAGACCACGTATAAGGATCCGGCCACCATCGCACTACTGCGCTCCAAGTACATTCTGGTTCGCGTAGATCAGGACTCGCGGCCCGACCTGTCCAATCGCTACGAAGATTACGGCTGGCCGGCCACTGTGGTCTTTGATGGCGCCGGGCACGAGATCGTCAAGCGTCGCGGCTACATCCCTCCCCGTGAAATGGTTTCAATGTTACGCGCCATCATCGCCGATCCTACGCCTGGGCCATCCGTTGTTCCGGAGGCTCATGTCGAGCTTGCGGCCAGCCCGTTCCTGCCCGCGGCCTTACGCAAGCAGCTTCAAGACAATTACATAACCCGTTACGACAGCCAACACGGAAGCTGGGGATTCGATCAGAAGTTCCTCGATTGGGATGGCGTCGAGTATGCGATCGCCTTGGCGCGGCAGGGCAATGCGAACGCCGAACACATGGCCCGTCAAACGTTGGACGCTCAGTTCAATCTAATCGATCCCGCTTGGGGCGGCGTGTATCAGTATTCAACCGGCGACGATTGGAAAGAGCCGCATTTCGAGAAGATCATGCAGATGCAGGCCGAGAACCTGCGCATTTACGCGCTCGCCTCCGCGCAGTGGCATCAGCCTGCCTACCGCAAGGCCGCGGAGGACATTCACCGCTTCTTGAAGATTTTTCTGATGAGCCCCGAGGGCGCGTTCTACACGAGCCAGGACGCGGATCTTGTCGACGGCCGGCACAGCGCGCGTTACTTCAAGCTCAACGATAAAGCGCGGCGGCGCTTGGGTGTGCCCCGGGTGGATAAACATATCTATGCGCGTGAGAACGGATGGGCGATCAACGCGATCGTTGCGCTGTATCAAGCGACCGGAGACGAAGCCTACCTGACGGAAGCGAAGCGCGCGGCGGCGTGGGTGATTCAGAATCGATCGCTCGGGGGCGGTGGCTTCCGCCACGATGCCATCGATGCGGCTGGCCCCTTTCCCGGCGACACGCTGGCCATGTCACGCGCGTTCTTGAACCTGTACGCCGCCACCGGCGATCGCGAGTGGCTGAAGCGGTCGGAGGACGGCCTGCGCTTCATCGCGGCAAAGTTCAAGGGCATTGCCACTCGAGATGAAAGTGTGATGTTCGCGCGCGTAGCGAATCTGGCTTTTCAATACACCGGCGACCAGGCTTTCCGAAAGACCGCCGAGCAGGCCATGCGCTATGTGGTCACTCCACAGATCGCGAGCCAACACTCCGCCGCGCCCGCGCTGTTAGCGGATTGGGAGTTGATCCGGCCGCCCGTGCACATCACCATCGTGGGTCATAAAGACGACCCGGAAGCGCGCCAGTTGTTCCGGACCGCGATTCAGTATCCGTCCGGCTACAAGCGGATCGAGTGGTGGGACAAGCGCGAAGGCAAGCTGCCGAATCCGGACGTAGATTATCCGGAGCTGAAGCACGCGGCGGCGTTTATCTGTACCGAGCGAAGCTGCTCATCGCCGATTGTGAACCCGGAGAAGTTGCTAGCGAGATTCCAGCCGCCCAAGTGAGAACGAATCGGTATCGAGGGTCGTTTCCTATGACATTCAGAAACACTGACCAAACAATAAGTGCCAGTCCGCATCCTGGAAAACCCACCGCATCCGCCGTGTGTTGCACCGAGTGGCACAGGCATTCTTGCCTGTGTTGCACTTAGACGAAGACCTGATGTTTTCAATCCGGTCTTTGCCTGGCCTCCAGGCAGGGGAACACTCTTGCGGACTCTTGTGTATCAACTCTGAGTCAACGGCCGGCTCTCGTTTTCGATGACCGCAAACGATGGCAAATCTGAGATCCGCATCGGCCAGAAGGCGGGCTCTCACGCGGACTTCAGATCCTCCTTCACACGATGCCGGCGAGCCCTCTCGACGAGATCAGGCGGATTCAGTTTTCGTGCTTCCCCCACGGCCGGGCCTTCTCCGCCAAGTAAGTCTCGATCTCCTTCGGGTGGCCGTAGATGAAAGCGATAGCGCCTTCCACTTTCTGGCGGCACTCGACTGCGGGAAAATCTATTAAGGATCTCTTCCACCGTCTCACCGCGCTTGAATCGATTCCCTCAGCGGCGTTCTGGCCTTCCGCGATGGCCCACACGATGAGCGATTGGCCACGGCGTAGGTCGCCCGCGGCGAACACCCCTTCGACTGATGACATGTAGTTGCCATTGGTCGCGACGTTGCGCCCTCCTTCACCGGACCGGTGAAGCCCATCGCCAGCAGGACCAGGTCTTCTCCATCGTAAACTCGCTTCGCGGGGGAGGCCACTCAACGAATGAGCCAGCGGCGTCCGTTGTGGTTCGAATCGGATGACGCGTGTCCTGTTTGGGAAGGCCGTAGATATTCCTATCTGACGATTGACTTAAATAGCCAAGGAGCTGTGATGTCTAACCTCGTGCGGTCATTAGAAGGCTCTGCCGCCTCCTTCACTGTGATGCCCGCCGTGGCGGCAAGAATGTCAGCATGAATGATCAGGTGGCCGGGGACCGTCCGTCGGCTGCCGAAGACCTTGAACCGGAAGATTGTTGGACTCTCAGTCAGCGGAAGCGTCTGGTAATCTTCGTAACGCACGTTGTTACCGAGCGGTTCCGAAGAACCGGTCAAAATGCCGACGGTAGCGACAGTGCTGCGAGGAGGCGGGACGCACAGTACGGCAACCTGGACGGTCACCGTCGCCAGGTACGATTCCGGGCTACCTTGATGCGTCTCCTTTGGATCCACAGTAACAGAGCTGATCTGGATCGAACATTTCGCGGGCGTACGGTCGGCCTCCGCTGCCGATTGCTGTGCAGTGGCGGTCTTGTGACTCGGCAACAATAGAACCAGCAACGAGGCTAGCAAGTAGTGCAATGATTTCATTTCTCAACTCCTCTTGTTTGGACCTAATTTGCAGTTGTAGTCAGCGTGGTTTGTCCGCTGGAAACCGGGTTTGAATCCTTGATCACAATAGTCCCGCCCGTACCCGAAGTGCTCGAGATCGTACCTTGGATTACTACGCTCCCGTCAAGGGTACTAGGTCCTGAAGTGACCGTGAACTGAACGGTTTGTGGGCTCAATCCACTTAAGCTTACGGTCTGGGAAGACGGACTGTCGTTCACGTTATTTCCAAACGGGTTACCACTGGCTGTCAAGAGACTAATTGTCGCCCCTGGGTTCGTTATGCCGGGCACGCTGAACGAGACCTGTACAGATACCGTGGCCGACGTTGGCGGAAGCGACTTGTTGATAGTGCCCGGACTTACGGTTACGCTCGTTATTTGAGCGTAGGCGTTCACCGCCACCGGACTGCCGCCATTCCCCTGGCAGCCGCCACCGTCCGTGACAGTAACGTTGGAAAAAGTGCTTCCGGCCTTATTACTTGAAATGTCGCCGTTCCACCGAAACTGCTCACCAGACTGGCAACGCTTGCATCGCTCGAGGACCAATCGGAGAAGGTGCCACTGCCAGCCGCGCCGCATTGTTCGACGCAGCTACAGGTTCCATTTGTGCCACACGTCAAAGCGGTAGCGTAAACGTTTCCCTGCTGACCGATGTCCACAGTCAGGTTTGTCGTCTGGGCTGGGCATACATCCGTGGTTTCCGAGCAAGCGAACGGCCGGACTACATGATTTATCGCGTCGGTCTGAATAAACGTCCCGAAGACTCTTGGGTTGGTCAGCGTAAACCAGGAGACGATGCCGCGTATGCTTTCGCGCGACAGATTGGCCCCTTTGTCATCCGCTACTTGTTTGTCGACAATGTCTTTCAGTCGCCACCGTCTTAATCATCCCCCAGCCGTAATCGCCCTCGCGGACCAAAGTATTTAGCACTTAGCTCACTTCTAAGGTACCGTGATAACCTTTACTTCCTCAGGCGAATTATTGCTTGTAAACCGGGCCGATGGGTCGATGCCAACGACATACGTGAGGGTTCCGGAGGTTGGATTCTTCGGGCTCGTTCTAATCGTGAGTTCAACGGTCTGGGGCGGCGTGGTGTCCGAAGTCTTTTGGCCGGCCGTCAGCGTAAAGGGAGTGGTTTGCCCACCGAATCCTGCGCTCAATAGAACTCCACTGGGATTGGAGGGCTGGGATATCGTAATGGTTCCCGAGATCGTCCCCGCGAACCCCTGGGGGGCTGCCGCATCGACGATAATCGGGATTATCCCGCTTCGCCTGCTAATGGTGAGCGGATTTAACTTTACAATCAGTGTGACCACGGGCTTTGCGTCAGCCGTCCCGCCGGACTGCGCACGACAATAATGGCCGCCCGTGATACACAGGATTGAGAACGCGATTGTCGCCGTCATGGTGGTTGTTATCTTCATCGCTAACTCCGTGTTTCTTGATAATCTAGCATCGCGCGCTCCCTGTTAGGGAGACGTAGTAACGGTTACTGTTTTAGGCGAGGTTGAGGTTATCGTAAAGTCGTTGGATGGGTTGACCTGGACTGTATACGTTAGTGCGCCGGACTGAGTATTAGTCGAGCTTGTAGCTATTGTGAATGTACCAGTCTGCGGCGGCTGTGTTGCGGCCGTGTTCTGGGTCGACGATAGCGTAAAATTGTACGTTTGCCCGGCGGCCCCTGGGCCAACGAAACTCCACTGGGATTACTGGGTTGGGATACCGTGATACTTCCCGAAATGGTTCCAACAACGCCCCCACTGGCTGCCGCATCTACTGTGAACGAGATATTTCCGTTCGCCCTGTTAATCGTCAAACTCGTGTTGTTTACCATCAGCGAGATCGTAGGTTTGACCGTCACCTGGCCGCCGCCCCCTCCCGAGCAGCCGCCACCGTCCGTGACAGTGACGCTGGAAAAAGTGCTTCCGGCCTTATTACCTTGAAACGTCGCGGTCCCACCGAAACTGTTCACCAGACTGGCAACGCTTGCATCGCTCGAGGACCAGTCGGAGAAGGTACCGCTGCCAGCCGCGCCGCATTGTTCGACGCAGCTACAGGTTCCATTCGTGCCACACGTCAGAGCAGTAGCGAAACGTCTCCCTGCTGACCGATGTCCACAGTCAGGTTGGTCGTCTGGGCTGAGCATACATCCGTGGTTTCCGCGCAAGCGAACGGCCGGACTACATGATTTATCGCATCGGTCTGGACCAATCCGCCAAAGATCGGCGGGTTGATAAGCGTGAACCAGGAGACGATCCCATGCGTGCTTTCACGTGACAGAGTGGCTCCTTGTCGTCCGCCCGTTGTTTGTCGACGATGTCGTTCAGTCGAAGAGCCACTGTGGTTAGCGGAGGCACTGAGACCAGCTTCGTCCAGGTTTTATGGTCCGCATACACCGAAAACGTAATAGCGTTGTTCCCCGTGTTCCGATCTGGATTGAAAAGCATGACGGTGGATGAAAACCCTCCATCGATTCTCCATGGATGCTGCCCGCCGTTGGCCCGTTGGTTTCGGTCTTTCCAGGGAAGCGTAACATTGGATGACCCGCTACCGGGAGTTGCCAAAACCTGAATGCCACTCAAGACCTCTCCCGGCTTTCCGTCCGCAGTGACTATCAACGAGGCGTCCGCCTGTTGCCCACTCAGCGCGGAGGTAAGATCGGCCGTCGAGACGCTATTGGGTGCTAGCGGTATGGTTGCAACCGTCTTCTGCGAACCACTTTCACTGATTGTGATCGTTGCCTGATGTGCCGCACTCCCAAAGTTAGCGATCGCCGCCTGCAATTTTCCGGAGCCGGCGTTCGGGCCGGCGATTCCCGGAAAGACAGCCGAGGAGGACTTCAGTCCATTGCTGTCCGTGAATGGGATAGCCACAAGATCTCGTGCGGCCGCGCTCGTGGCGAGACCCACACCGAAAATCGCCAACTCCATCGAAGCCGCTGACGAAGAGATCGACATGGCGAGTGCCGTCTCCTCACTTGCGAGGCACTCGGCTGTACCTGCAAATCCGATACCGCGGTTGGACCAGCTTGGCCGCAAACGTCGATGAGCCGCGTCTGATTAGGACCTATGGAGATTGGCCGGTTTTCGCCACAACTCCAGAATGCTCTTTCAAACATGAAATCGCAAGCGTTTGGCTCTCCGGGCTGAGGCTTCGGATGGCAACCACGGGGCTTTTCGACGCGCTGACAGCCCGGTAGCTCGACGGACCTGACCCCATCATCATCTGAAACTCCTCTTCGATATCGTTGGTCGACGCACCCGCCCGTCCGAAGATTGACAACTGAGCAGCCATTGTCGAAGCACGGTGTGGCACGACAAATACCGAGCCGTATTGGACGTCGTGGATTTGCAGAAGATCGGCTACGGCTATCGTTTGTTGTGAGTATGCGCTTAATGTGAGAGTCCGGCCTGCAATACGATCTCCCGACAGAGCATAAAGAACGACATCGACGTCCACTGACTGAGGAGCGCTGTTCACCATTGTGATCAAGCTCGTCCTTTGGCTATCTTCAATGAACAGGGGTGCGACGAGCGGCATAGGCGCCATTTTGGCTGGCGTTGTGGATGCCGACAGTGCCGACTGCGGATGATTAGCCGTCGATTGCGATTGTGGTGCCTTAGTTTGGGCGGTCAAAGCCGGCCAGATCCAAACGATGGCTAATACCTTGCTCCACGTCATGAGCGGCGTGGTGAATGTTACATGGGTATTCAGAGTATTCATGTGCCCTCTACTTTCGTTCCTTTGAACTTATCCGTGCGGTTGATGCAGTCGTAGTATGAGCCTGGCAGGCAAACATTGGAATACGGGAAAACCCGGTAAAACCATTACTGGCTCGTTCGGGGTCGTAGCTTAACTTAAGTTAGGGACTAGGCCGCGCAAGTACGAATCGATTCCCTCAGCGGCGTTCCGGCCTTCCGCGATTGCCCACACGATCAGGGATTGGCCTCGCCGTAGATCGCCCGCGGCGAACACGCCTTCGACTGACGACATGTACCTGCCGTCGGTCGTGACGTTGCCTCGCGAATCGAGCTTCACGCCTAGCTGATCGATCACGCCCGCCTTCACCGGACCGGTGAATCCCATTGCGAGTAGGACCAGGTCGGTGTCGATTGTGAAATCGCTTCCGGGAACCCCAACGCGCACGGCATGCAGCTGCTTCACATTCCCGTGCTCATCGCCGGTGAACCGGGTGGTGGCGATGCTCCAATCGCGGAGGCCGCCTTCTTCGTGCGAGCTTTCGGTGCGAAGCTGCAGCGGCCACAAGGGCCAGGGAGTGTGCGGGGCACGAACGTCCGGCGGCATAGGCAGTATTTCGAACTGCGCAACGGAAGCAGCTTTGTGCCGATGACAGGTGCCCAGGCAGTCCGCTCCCGTATCGCCGCCACCGATGATCACCACGCGCTTGTTGGTGGCGGCGATGCGGCTCTTCAAGCGCGGCAGAAACTCCATCGCGAAGTGGATTCCGTTTAGGTCGCGGCCGGGCACAGGGAGATCGCGCGGTTGTTCCGCGCCTCCGGCCAGTAGGATTGCATTGAAGTCCCTGTGCAAGTCTTCCACTGAGACGCTGACGCCAACGTGCGCATTGGTTCGGAACTCGATCCCCTCGGCGTCCATCTGCTCGATGCGCCGGTCGAGCACCCATTTTTCCATCTTGAAGTCCGGGATACCGTAGCGCAGCAGGCCGCCGATCCGGTCCGCTTTTTCAAACACAGTCACCCAGTGCCCGGCGCGATTCAGTTGCTGCGCGGCTGCCAATCCGGCCGGCCCTGAACCGATTACGGCAACGCGCTTTCCCGACCGCAGCCTGGGCGGCTCGGGCCGGATCCAGCCTTCGCGAAAGGCATGTTCAATGATCGTCTTCTCGATCACCTTAATGGTCACCGGCGGTGCATGGATGCCCAACACGCAGGCCGCTTCGCACGGCGCCGGACAAAGCCGGCCGGTGAACTCCGGGAAGTTATTGGTGGCATGCAGCCTGCGGATGGCGTCGCGCCAGCGATCGCGATAGACCAAGTCATTCCAATCGGGGATCAGGTTGTTGAGTGGGCAACCGGTTTGGCAGAAGGGTACGCCGCAATCCATGCAGCGCGCGCCCTGTGTGCGAACGCTGTCGTTGGGGAACTCGTGGTAGACCTCAAACCAGTCGTTGATGCGCTGGTCTGGCGAGCGGCGTTGCGGGAGCTCGCGCGGGTGTTCGAGGAAGCCGGTGATTTTACCCATGGACGGGGACCAATAGTTCGGGCGCGGCGAGGCGGCGCAAGCGAGACGCATGCCCCACAATGCCCAAGACTCGTTTGTATTCGTGCGGGAAGACCTTCACGAATTTATCCAGCATGGTGCCCCAGTTCTCGAGAATCCATTTGGCTCGTGGGCTCCCGGTCAGCTCGACGTGCCGGTAAAGCAGATTCTGGACGGCCTCCGTGTCCGCATCATTCAATGCTTCCAGATCGACGCCCGACCGGTTGCATCCTACCGATTCGAACTCGCCCGATTCATCCAGCACGAACGCGATGCCGCCCGTCATGCCCGCCGCGAAGTTGCGTCCGGTGCGGCCGAGCACCACCACCAGGCCGCGGGTCATGTATTCGCAGCCGTGGTCCCCGACCCCTTCCACCACCGCGGTCGCCCCGGCGTTCCGCACGGCAAACCGCTCGCCAGCCATTCCATTGAAGAACGCTTCTCCGCTGGTCGCGCCATACAGCACCACGTTTCCGATCAGAATGTTCTCTTCCGGCAGAAAGGTCGAGTTCTTGGGAGGGTAGACAATCAGCTTGCCGCCCGAGAGCCCCTTGCCCACATAGTCGTTGGCATCCCCTTCGAGTGAAAGCGTCACCCCTTGCGCCAGAAATGCCCCAAAACTCTGTCCCGCGGAACCCGTGAAGTGAAAGCGAATCGTATCCTCCGGCAATCCTTTGGACCCGTAACGCTTCGCAATCTCGCCGCTCAGCATCGCGCCGACTGTGCGATGTACGTTGCGGATCGGCAGCTCAAACGTGACCGGGGTGGCCTGCTCCAGGGCCTCTTTCGCGTGATCGATCAGCTTGTAATCGAGCGCCTGCTCCAAACCGTGATCCTGCGCAATCGTGCAGCGCCGTCCAACACGCCGCGGCACCTGCGGGTTGTAGAAAATATTCTTGAAATCGAGCCCGCGCGCTTTCCAATGGCCGATAGCGGCCCGCATTTCGAGCATGTCGACGCGGCCGGTCATTTCGTCCATTGACCGGAATCCCAGGGCAGCCATCAATTGGCGGACCTCTTCCGCGATAAAGAAGAAAAAGTTGATTACGTTCTCGGGCTGGCCTTGGAACTTCTTGCGCAAAGCCGGGTCTTGTGTCGCGATCCCGACCGGGCAGGTGTTCAGGTGGCATTTGCGCATCATGATGCAGCCCATTGAAACCAGCGGCGCCGTCGAGAAGCCAAACTCTTCGGCGCCCAGCAGTGAGGCAATCACGACATCGCGCCCGGTCTGCAGCTTTCCGTCGGTCTGCACCCGGATGCGGCTGCGGAGATCGTTCATCACCAGAACCTGCTGCGTTTCGGCCAAGCCAAGCTCCCACGGAATTCCAGCGTGCTTGATCGAAGTCAGCGGAGACGCGCCGGTGCCGCCATCATGACCGCTGATCAGCACCAGATCGGCGTGCGCCTTGGCGACTCCGGCGGCGACCGTTCCCACTCCCACTTCCGCCACCAGCTTGACCGAGATGCGCGCCTTCGGGTTGACGTTCTTGAGATCGTAGATCAGTTGCGCCAGATCCTCAATCGAATAGATGTCATGATGCGGCGGCGGCGAAATCAACTGCACGCCGGGAATCGAATGCCGCACGCGCGCGATCACTTCATCCACTTTGTGGCCCGGTAATTGGCCGCCTTCGCCGGGCTTTGCGCCTTGCGCGATTTTGATCTGCAGCTCGTCCGCGTTCACCAGGTAGTGCGCAGTGACGCCAAAGCGCCCGGAGGCCACCTGCTTGATCGCGCTGCGCCTCCAATCGCCGTTCGCATCACGCTGAAAGCGCTCTTCGTCTTCCCCGCCCTCGCCGGTATTGGAGCGCCCGCCGATGCGATTCATCGCAATCGCGAGCGTTTCGTGCGCCTCTTTGCCGATTGAGCCGAACGACATCGCCCCCGTCGCGAAACGCCGGACGATCGACGAGGCAGGCTCCACCTGTTCGAGCGGGAACGTCGTACGCGCCTGCTTCAGCTCCATCAAGCCACGCAGCGTGCAAAGCTGACGGCTTTGGTCATTCACAAGCGCACTGTATTCCTGAAAAGTCTGGAAGTTTTCCTGCCGCACCGCGTGTTGCAGCTTGCTGACCGTGGCCGGATTAAAGAGGTGATATTCGCCGCGCGCGCGGAACTGATAGTTGCCGCCCCCATCCAATTCCGTATCCGATTCCGTGAGCGGTCGCAAGGCATACCGATGCTTGAGCTGGGCTTCGCGTGCCAACACGTCCAAGCCGATACCTTCAATTCGCGAGGGAGTTCCGGTGAAGTATCGGTCGATCAGTGCCTTGTTGAGCCCGATCGCCTCGAAGACCTGTGCGCCGCGATAGCTCTGGAGCGTGGAAATTCCCATCTTCGAGAACACCTTCAGCAGCCCTTTGTTGATGGCCTTCTTGTAATTCTTCAGCGCTTTTTCGAAAGGCGCGCCGTCCGGCAGATTGCCGCGCAGCGCCTGGTCTTCCAGAGTCTCGATCGCAAGATACGGGTTGATCGCGCTGGCCCCATAGCCGATGAGCAGACAGAAGTGCATCACCTCGCGCGGCTCGCCGGATTCGATAATGAGCGCGACCTGCGTGCGCGTGCCCTCGCGAACCAGATGGTTGTGCACGGCGGTCAACGCCAGCAGGCTGGGAATCGGGGCGTATTCCTCATCGATGCCGCGGTCCGAGAGAATCAGCAAATTGTAGCCGTTCTTAATCGCCATGGAAGCGCGGCGGCACAGTCCGTCGAGAGAGCGCGACAGTTCCTGCTCGCCCCCGGCCACGCGGAACAACATGGAGAGCGTGGAGCTGAGCAGCTCACTCGTGGAAACGCGCCGCAGCTTCTCCAGATCGCGATTGGTCAGAAGCGGATGCGGCAGCTTGAGCGTGTGGCAGTGCCGCGGAGTCTCCTCGAGAATGTTGCGCTCCGTCCCGATGTAACTGGTCAGCGACATCACCAGTTCCTCGCGGATCGGATCGATCGCAGGATTGGTGACTTGCGCAAACAATTGCTTGAAGTAGTTGAACAGCGCCTGCGGCTTGTCCGATAGACAAGCGAGCGGCGTGTCGGTCCCCATGGAGCCGACCGGCTCTTCGCCATTCGCGGCCATCGGGGCAATCAACAGACGGATGTCCTCGTCGGTGTAGCCGAAAGCACGCTGCCGCATGAGAATGGTGTCGCGGTCCGACTCATATACACGGGGTGGTTCCGGCAGACTGTCGAGCGTGATCTGGTTCTGTTCCAACCACTCGCCATACGGCTGCCGCGACGCGAGCCGCTGCTTAATCTCCTCATCCGGAATGATCCGGCCCTCCAGCGTGTCCACCAGCAGCATTCGACCCGGCTGCAGCCTGCCTTTGTACCGGACCTCTTCCGGCTTGAAGGGCAGCACGCCGGTTTCGGATGCCATGATGAGCTGATCGTCGTGCGTGACGAGATAGCGCGCCGGGCGCAAACCATTGCGATCGAGCGTGGCCCCGATCATCCGGCCATCGGTAAACGCGACGGCGGCAGGGCCATCCCACGGCTCCATCAACGAGGCATGGTATTCGTAGAACGCGCGCTTCTTCGCATGCATGGTGGTGTCGGCGTCCCAGGCTTCCGGAATTAGCATCGCCATCACGTGGGGCAAGCTGCGACCGGCCAGCAACAGCAACTCGACGGCATTATCGATCGCTGCGGAGTCGCTGCCGCTGGGCTGGATCACCGGAAACAGCTTCTTGATTTCGTCCCCAAACAGCGGTGACGCGAGCACCTTTTGGCGCGCGTACATCCAGTTCGCGTTTCCGCGCACGGTGTTGATTTCGCCGTTGTGGCAGAGATACCGGTAAGGATGCGCGAGCGGCCAGGTGGGGAAGGTGTTGGTTGAGAAGCGCTGGTGCACCAGGCACAACGCGCTCATCGTGCTGGGGTCGGTCAGCTCGCCATAAAAATTCGCGATCTGCGGGGCGAGCAGCAGGCCTTTGTAAACGATAGTCCGCGAAGAGAGCGACGGGATGTAGAAGAAATGTTTGTCCTGAATCGAAGACGAGGCAATCTCCGTCTCGGCGCGCTTTCTGACAATGTAGAGCTTGCGCTCGAGCTCGTCTTGAGTCTGGCCGGGTGCGGCTTCGATCGCCGTCCCAAGAAAGATCTGTTCGATATACGGCTGCGAAGCCCGGGCGACGCGCCCGATCGCGTCGGCGTTCACAGGCGTATCCCGCCAACCTAGAACTGTCAGGCCCTCTTCGCGAGCGATCCGTTCCAGGATGCCCTCCGCAAGCAGTCGCTGCTGCGGTTCCACTGGAAGAAAGACCATTCCAACGCCGTAAGCTCCCGGATCGGGCAGAGCGAACCCAAGTCCGGCGCACTCCCGGGCAAAGAAACGATGCGGGATCTGAATCAGTATCCCGGCGCCATCACCCGTCTCTGAATCGCAGCCGCATGCGCCGCGATGTGTCAGGTTCTGGAGAATTTGCAGACCTTTGACGAGAATGTCGTGGGACTGCTGGCCTCGAATGTTGACGACAAATCCAACGCCGCATGCGTCGTGCTCGTTGCGCGGATCGTATAATCCTTGTGCTGAGGGAAGTCCGTTCATGGCGGATTTCGATCAGTATAAGTCCACGCGTAAACTGTTTTGACACAGTATTATAAAATCGAATACTATAAGCTTGTGGATTTGAGTCAGCTTCGTCTATTCAAGGATGTGGCCACGACGGGTAGCGTCAGCCGCGCCGCCGCTGCGAATGCCATCAGTCAGTCCGCCGCCAGCCAGCAAATTCAGGAATTGGAGCAGCGGATTGGCTTCGTTTTGCTGGATCGAGCCACCCGGCCATTCACCCTGACGGAAGCGGGGCGGCTGTACCTGGCACTGTGCCTGGATGTTTTGCACCGGCATGATGGGTTTCAGGCCGACCTGGACCGGCTGAAGACTCGGGTGGGCGGACGGGTTTCCGTGGCTTCGATTTACTCGGTCGGGCTGTCGGAATTTTCTCACCTGGAGCGGGAGTTTCAGCGGCGGCATCCGGGCGTTCGAGTGACTGTCGAATATCTACGCCCCGAGAAAGTGTACGAGGTGGTGGCATCGGACCTCGCCGATCTCGGCCTGGTGAGCTATCCGGAAGCCACGCGCGACATCACGGTGATTCCGTGGCGCAAGGAGCAGATGGTGCTGGCCGCCTCACCCTACCATCCACTTGCGCGGAAGTCGGAGATCTTGCCGAAGGATCTCGAAGGAGTCCAGTTCATCGGGTTTGACGAGGACCTGCCGATCCGGCGCGAGGTGGACCGTTTCCTTCGCGAGCACCACGTTCACGTCGATCACACGCTGCACTTCGATAATCTGCAGATGATCAAGGAAGCGGTGGCCCACGGCTCGGGCGTGAGCATTGTCCCGGCGCGGATCATGGAGCTCGAGATCGCGCAGGGCCGCCTGATTCCGATTCCGATCGCAGCCCCGGAGTTGTATCGCCCGGTCGGAATCATTCACCGGCGCAAGAAGCGGTTCCACGGAGCTGCTCAGGCTTTTTTGGACCTGCTGCAGGAGCAGCCGGTGGGAGCGGCAGCGAACGTGCGCGCTTGATTACCGGAAGACCGCATCCAAATCAGACACCTCGGTCCACTCCCGTGCTTTTTCGGTTGCCTTTGGCTGGTAGCTGTAAAAGCGCGCCGCAGATCCCTTCTTCCACGTTGCGAGCAGGATGTGCCGGGCATGTAGCTGCCTTGCAATCGCCCCCAATCTCTTGCCATCCTCGGTCGTCGGCATCGCCGCGCTGCCGCCTTTCACCTGTATCAGAATGATTTGAAGCGCGTCGCCGCGTTTTGTCCCTGCGATTGGTGTGCCATGATCCTTACGGACCGCCAGAAGGTCAACAATACCCACAGATTCGCCCCCACCCTTCCCGCAGAATGTCACCAATTGCCAACGCGTCCGTGACAGCACCCGCCGGATCCGCACTTTAGTCATTATGACGGCCCAACGCGAAGTGTTAGCTGATTTTCGCTGAGCGTCTGCCCAATCCACGGCCATGACGTCATCCTACAAGAAGCTGCCACATGGGACTTCCACGGCTCAGCGGGTACCATTGTCCGATAAGCCCAAAATTGCGTTGGGCGACTGAGTGACGCGAACCGAAGTTATGCCAGGCCATCGGAAGCGAACCCAATCGGAGCAAGAATACGAGATCCAATGCTTCGCGGCACTCAGTTTTTGGGGGTTACTGCTTCAAGAATGCTCTTGAGCGTTCCGATCGGGAGATCCTTGTTATGAATCGGAATGGTCACCCGTAAGTCAGAGCGAGCGCGATGGAAAAAGACGGGCATGGCTGCCTGTTTGGTGGTCAATATAAAGCCGGCGTTAGTGAGCGCGCGGAGCACGTCCTTGGGCTTGAGCGCCGGGAATTTTGCCATGCGGTTTAGGCAATGTTCACTGCTATTTCTTCATGGGAGGGTTGGATGTCCGAAGGGATTGGTTCATTATGCTGGTGCATACTCTGAAGGACGCATGTGATGGCGTCCTGGGCCATCTCGCGAGCTTCTTCGAGCGTCTCGCCGTAGGTTATAATTTCCGGAATTGCCGGCACAACGACCTGGTAACCACCTTCTGGCAGTTTTTCAAAAAGTACCGTGTATCGGTATTCGGCCACGAGTCCGCCCTGATGTGATTGTAGCTGTTTTGACATCGAGCACGATCAGCCGGCAGGTATCATTTGGCCCTATCCACGAAACTCCCGCCAAGCGAGTCATGACAAAAAAGCTGTATCAAAACTGAATCCAAGGTGGACCGGTTCCTTCGCGAGCACCATGTCCACGTCGATCACACGCTGCACTTCGATAATCCGCGGATGATCAAGGAAGCGGTGGCCCACGGCTCGGGCGTGAGCATTGTCCCGGCGCGGATCATGGAACTCGAGATCGCACAGGGCCGCCTGATTCCGATTCCGATTGCCGCGCCGGAGTTGTATCGGCCGGTTGGCGTCATTCACCGGCGCAAGAAGCGATTCCACGGAGCGGCGCAGGCTTTTTTGGACCTGCTGCAGGAGCAGGCGGTAGGAGCGGCGGCGAGCGCGCGTTCTTGAGAGCCTTGTGAACAGCCGGAGGTCCACCACACGCCTGGCCGCAAGAGCAGTCTTGGAACCAAGGCCATCGAAACGTATAAGCCCGTATAGTTAGTTAGAGCAGACCCATGCTGCCCTGGTGCCGTCCGAGCCAACTCTCTTATCAGGCTATGATCTCTGATTAACTAGCGACTGGAGCCCCGCAAATTGATTTCCGGCCGGCGTGTGGGCTCGCGGCCTATCGAAGAAACGACACCTCGGGCGCTGAACGACTTCGTCGTAATCTTTATGATAGAGGCGGTCGAGGCACCCATGGTGATAAGTGGCGCGGCCAGAAATAGGATCATAGAGTTCCTGTTCGGATGCAATCGGGAAACGGACAAGCAAGGTTGATCAAATATCCGGAGTCGAGCGACATGGACATATCTGAATACCCAAAATGGAAAACCCGGCTGGTCGAAGGCGGCTTGGGAAATGGTTTTGTTCGCAGAAGACTTCAAACATGGAAGAAAACCCACATTACAAAGAACTGTTACAACGCTTAAACGAATTCCAGGTTGAGTATCTAATCGTGGGCGGCTACGCCGTCATGAAGTACACCGAGCCACGATACACGAAAGATCTGGATGTGTGGGTTCACAACTCGGCGCAGAATTCGGTCAGGGTTTTCCCCCGAAACCTTCACGAAAGACAACATCGTCTACCAGATCGGCGTTGCGCCCGTTCGGCTCGATATCCTGACACACATCACCGGCGTTCGCTTCGCGGACGCATGGCCCAACCGGATGAAGAGTACGTTTCTAGGTGTTCCGATTTATTTTATTTCACTCAACGATCTCATTTCTAACAAACAAGCGGCGGGACGCAATACCGATTGTGAACATCTGGAGTACATTCGCAAGGCAAGTGAATATCGAAGCCGCTACGGTCGAGCACTGGCAAAAGGTCCTGAGCGCAACGTCATCGGGACTGCGTTGATATCCAAATGCATGGCGATCGATCTCGCACGCTGGAATATTCGCGTGAACGCGGTGGCTCCGGGCTGCATTCTCACCAGCGCATCGCTACGTGAAATTGCGCGCTTAGGGATCGGCTTCGAACAATGGCGCGATCGGAGGGCGGCTACACCGCAAAATAACGTTAGCTCCAAGCCAGCAGCAACACGAACAACACCACCCAGAGTCCGTCCAGAAAGTGCCAGTACAGCGTACTCGTCCGGACCATGGTCTGCATGCGCTCCAGCTCGCTTCGCACATCGCGCATCCGCAAAGACGAACGGATGACCAGGTAAAACAGAGCCGCCATGCCGCCCAGCAAATGCGCGCCGTGAGCGCCGGTCACGACATAGAACAGCGAGCTGTGCGGGTTGTGACGGAGATACACTCCCTGCCCAAGCAACTGCCGCAACGCCAGAAGCTGGGAGATCAGGAACGCGAGTCCCAGAAAGAAGGTGGTCAGGAGCCAGCGCGCGTAGCCATCGATGCGGGAGCGCAGGAACGAACGCCGGGCGGCCTCCATCGTCACGCTGCTTCCCAGAATCAGGGCGGTGCTGAGCCAAAGAAAAGACGGCGCGCCGACTGCCGTCCAGTGATTCGCGGATCGCGATCGCACGAAATACACAATCCCAATCGTCACAAACAAAGCGGTAATCGAGACAAGCACGCACTGGATCGCGAACAATCCTACCCCGGCGGCCTTCTGCTGGCCGTCACCTTCGGCCTCATGATCGTCGTCGTCCCCGCCGCCCCCACCGGAATCGAAGTTGGGCGGACCACCACCCCCGGGGCCACCGGTTCGAACCTCTTCGGGAACGTCGACAATCACCGGCTCAGGATCTGCCAGCATCGCAGGCATACCATTAGCTTATCGTGGGGAGGGCCTCGCTAACGCGCATTGGTGCGCAAACGCCACAAATGCCGGGTTCCCTCGTCACAAGCCGGACGATCCCGGCCATGGGCCCAACCTCAGGCTCATGTACAAAGGTCAGGGCAAAACCGTTGCGGAGAGCTTTCCATTGGTGGTCGCGCAACGGAAGCTGAGCGCGAGATCGCCGCCTTCCGGCGTGATTCGGAAACCGAAGGGGAACTGACCCTTGCCACAGCCTGAGCACAGATACCAGGGAGGCAACTCGTTGGCCTGTCCATCACCACCAAAACCGTTGAGCGCACCGCCGAAGCAGCGGCGAGGATCTTGTCCGGGGTGGATGGGATCAGGCTGTACAACTGACCTGCCCATCGTGATCGGTGTACTGATTCCATCCTGTACCTGGAGATGGATGTCCTTTCGTTCATTTCTCGGGGCAAGGTCATCGGCAGCACCGGAAGGCTGTTTGCCACGGGCTGCTAGCCCTTTTCGAATAACTCGATCTGGTCTTTCGGCGCCGTTTTGCGTTTTCCGGCTCGCAGGGGGCTGCCTACGACTCCGAGCACTTGGACTTGCGTGACAGCCGCTCGGGGGATGAAGAGGCGCTGATTTTGGAAACCGGGGTCCGGGGGCACGATGGTTAATCCGTTGCCGTCCAACAGCAGCAGGTTGTTCGCCAGCACACCGTCCAACGAGTCGCCGTCCCGAAAACGCATCCGAACCCACAGCCCCTCCATCTTGGGGCGGGCCGTGAAGGAGCGCATCTCCTTGCGGGCCTCGTCCTGCTGGAAATCCCGGACGAACGCGACGGTCTTGATTTCCTCGTACGGTATGATCAGAACCGTTCCGGTGACGCTCAGAAGCTCCAGACCGCCGGGCGTAAGGTAGGTGGCAGGAGCCACGAAACCTGCCAAGAGTTCCCGGTCGAAGCGGGTTATCAGCACCTTTTTGTTTGTAGTAGGGTCCAAATCTAGACTCGGATGGATACTTCGCTTCCAAACATTTCCGCGGATATTGTATCATTGACAGAATGCACATGGTGGCTTTATCCGGCGGCGATGGGCGAATCGGCGGTCTGACCGGATGGATTGGAGCTTTTCTTAACTATTGCCGTGTCGAAAAAGGTCTAGCGGCTAACAGTCTCGATGCCTATTCGTTAGATTTGGAACGGTTTCATCAATTTATCGTCACGCAGCCGGGTGAGCGTACGACATCTTACGAGACAGCGGGGGGCGGCCTGCTTCGTGAGTACATTGATTCGCTCTACCGCGCCGGCTTGGCGAGTCGCTCGATATCCCGGCACCTGACAACTCTCCGGAGTTTCTACCGGTTTCTGCTCGCACAGGGGACCATCGCCCACGATCCAGTCAGCCTGCTGGTACCGCCGAAGCAGTGGCGGAACCTCCCTAAGTATCTGAGTAAGCAACAGGTTAACGATTTGGTTCAGGCTCCGGAAGTTGGAAAACCGACCGGTCTCCGGGACCGGGCCATGCTCGAATTCCTGTATGCGACAGGGCTCCGGGTTTCCGAACTCTGCAGTGTGCGGGTGTCCGATCTCGAGCTGAATCTCGGCTATGTTCGCGTCACCGGAAAGGGCAACAAACAACGGATCGTTCCGGTGGGGAAAGCCGCTCTCCGGGAGATCGAGCGGTACCTCGGGGAGGGCCGCCCGAAACTGCTTGGGGGCCGGCCGTGTTCCCATTTGTTTGTGACGGCGCGGGGCGGCCCACTCACCAGACAGGCCTTTTGGAAGCTTCTCGCTAGGCACGGCAAGAAAGCGGGAATTTTCCAAAGCTTGACACCGCATGTCATCCGGCACAGTTTCGCCACCCACCTGCTGGAGGGTGGGGCCGACTTGCGAAGCCTGCAGACCATGCTGGGGCATGCCGATATTGCGACCACGCAGATCTATACGCACGTTATGCGCTCGCGGCTGCGAGACACGGTGGACAACCATCATCCGCGCGCTTGAGTTAAGAGGGACAGCCTAAGGCAAGGTCCCACGAGGATTGAACCGATGAGCGACTACATGTTCATGCTCGAAAGCCACCTCAGCTCCGACCAGAGCCGGGTGGTGAGCGACGTCCAGGCGGCCGCGGTGGAAGCCAACATGAGTGTGTTCCTGACGGGGGGCGCTATGCGGGACATGCTCGGCGGCTTCCCGATGCGCGAGATCGATTTCACTGTCGAAGGAAACGCGATCAAGCTGGCGCGTTCAGCCGCTCAGGCCACCGGCGCCGAAATCGTTTACGTGGACGATAACCGCAAACTCGCGCAGCTTCGATTTCCAAGCGGAGTCCAAGCCACCATCGGCATGGCGCGGAATGAAAAATACGCAAAACCAGGCGCCAAACCACAAGTCCAGCCGGCCACCATTCACGAGGATTTGCGAGGCCGCGATTTTACGATTAACGCGATCGCCCTCTCGCTGAATCCAGCATCCCGCGGACTACTGCTCGATCCCAATAATGGCGTGGGAGATCTGTCGCATAAGGAGCTGCGCACGGTCAACAATTTCACCCTGTACGACGATCCCGTGCGGCTGCTTCGGATGATTCGTTTTAGAATCCGGCTGGGATTCGAGATCGGCGAGCGGACCCAGTTGCAGTATGCCAACGCAAGGGAGGCCGGTCTCGAATCGCGCATCCCGCCGCAATCGTTGTTGGAGGAGCTACGGCACATCGCGGACGAGCCGAACATCAGTGAGCTGATCAAAGCGCTGGAGGATGAGAAGCTGTTGCAGTTATTCTCGCCGGCCTTGGCGGGGCACAAGATCAATATGGCCGGTTTGCAGAAGTTGCAGAAAGCCCGTCAGATGACGCCTTTTGGCGCGAATCTTCAGCTCGCGAATCTCGGACTGTTTCTGCACATTCTCACGGAGAAATTCACTCCTTCCGAAAAGGCCGGCCTGGTGAAATCCCTTGGCATGGACAAAGAGGATGTTGAAAAATGGCAGAAGATCGAGCAGCGATCAAAGAAGCTCGAGAAGGATTTGAAGTCCGCCAAACTCCAGAAGCCCTCACACCTGTACAGCTTGTTGTCGAAAGCGCCCGGCGATCAGATGCTGTTTTTGCTGCTCCGCTCTTCCGAACGGTTGGCTCAAGATCGCATCAAGAACTATCTGCAGAAATATCTGCCGATGTCGCTCGAGGTCACCGAGCGGGACGTGATAGCGGCGGGCGGACAGCCCGGCACGCCAAAGTACGCCAAGCTGCGCGATGAGCTGATTGCGAAGCATCTGGACGCCAGGCCCAAGAAAGTACCACCTCCGGTGGAGGAGCCGCCGCCCCCGCCGCCGCCGCCTCCGGTGTCGGCATTCGCACGCCGCTAGTGGGACATGCTTTGTCTCGAAAATAGCTCGTAGCTCGTGGTGCCCCGTATGACAGGCGGCCGGTTTGTGCCGTCTGCCGGGGCGACCCGGTGTTTGGGTCGCCTGTCGGGGCTTGATCGCGGGTGGGCCCGCCGGGCCCATGCCAGTTTAGCTTGTCCGGATCCTACCCTTGACGTCTGCTTGTAGAGACTGGTTAGCGTTAGCATGTCTGTAAGCTTTGTCAACCAAATCGGTCTCCATGATACAGTGCCGTCTATGTCGATATTAGATGAGATCGTGGACGGTCGCACCGACCTGGTTTTTGAATATCTCGCGGAAGGCCGCGCCGCCAGTTCTACCGATACGCGTGGGGTCTCGTTGATTCAATGGTGCGCCTACTACGGGGATGTGAGCGCCATCAAATTCCTGCTCGCCAATGGCGAATCGCTGGATTCGCTCGGGGACAACATCGGTCTCATTGGCGCTTGCTTTCACGGGCACTGGAGGTTATGTAAATTCCTGATCGAGCGCGGCGCAGACGTCAACCAACCGCTGCCCGATACGGGCGAAACGGCGCTGCATTCGGCGTTATGCACAACCAACCGCCTCGCATACAACTTAGGGCTTGTTAGGAAATAACATTTCCATATTGGAATGTTTTGCGCTACCTTGAAGGCAGTGGAGAGCATTGATGGAGTCAAGCAGCGCTTCGCAGCCATAGCGGCTCTGCTGGATGAGCGGTC
>JBPCOQ010000146.1:0-41588 GCA_051000095.1 Bryobacteraceae bacterium
GGCTCAAAGCTTCTGCTGCTTGCATGCTGACGATCAACTCCCAGCATGCCGAACCGCCCCTCCAGGCTCATCTTGTATGAGAAACTCGCTCCCGCTCCAGGCTCATCTTGTATGAGACAAGACTAAAAATCGAGCACACGCCAACCCTGCGCTACAATGAGAAGTTTTGGTTTGTAATGGGAAACATCATCGTACTGGGCGCGCAGTGGGGGGACGAGGGCAAGGGCAAAGTGGTGGACCTGTTCTCGGACAAATTCGATGTTGTCGCGCGCTACCAGGGTGGCCATAATGCCGGCCACACGGTGTTCATTGGCGAAAAGAAATTCGTTCTTAAGTTGATTCCGAGCGGGATTCTCAGGCCTGGCATCCGGGCTGTGATTGGTAACGGAGTGGTTGTCGACCCCGCCGCCCTATTGGATGAGATCGCTTCCCTGGAGGCGGTGGGCATCGACGTAGCGCGCCGGCTTTCGATCAGCAACCGGGCGCACGTCATCTTTCCTTTCCATCGCCTGGTCGAGAAAATGTCGGAAGGACGGGCGGACCGCATTGCCATCGGAACCACCTCGCGCGGCATCGGCCCTTGTTACGAGGATAAGATCGGACGTCGGGGCGTCCGCATTGCCGAACTTTACGATCCGGAGACATTTGAAAGCGTGTACGACGGCCTGGCGGAAGACAAACAGCTACTTGCGCGGACTTTCAATATCCAGGAGACCATCGATTATCCGAAGATCCGCGACCAGTATCTCGAATTCGCGGAACGCATCCGCCCCATGGTTTGCGACACGGCGCAACTGGTGAACGACGCCATGGCCGCTGGAAAACGAGTTCTGTTTGAGGGAGCGCAGGGCGCCATGCTGGATGTGGATCACGGTACCTATCCATTCGTGACATCTTCAAGCGCGACGGCCGGAGGAGCTTGCACGGGATCTGGCGTTCCTCCGACGAAAATTGGGGGCGTGATCGGCGTGTCGAAGGCGTACATTACGCGCGTAGGCAGCGGGCCGTTTCCGACCGAAGTGGACGGCGAGATGGGCGACCGGATCCGCAAGGCTGGCAACGAATACGGTGCCGTGACCGGACGCCCGCGGCGCTGCGGCTGGTTCGACGTTCCGCTCCTGCGCTATACGGCGATGATCAACGGGTTCGACTCGCTGGTGATTACGAAACTGGACGTGCTGGACGAGCAGGAAGAGATCCCGGTCTGCACGGGCTATCGGAACGGTTCAGAGATGCCCGCTACTTACAAACAACTGGAGGCCGTGGAGCCCGTGTACGAGAAAAGGCCGGGCTGGCACTCGCCAACGCGTGGACTCACAAACTATGACGAGCTTCCCTCCGGCGCCCGCGAGTATCTGCGTTTCCTGAGCGATCAGACCGGAGTGGAAGTCGGATGCATTTCTACCGGCCCCGAGCGGCATGAGACGATTCTGATCCAGGGATCAAAGCTGGCGGGACTGCTCTAGAGTTGATCGAATCACGCTGATATCCTGGAAGGCAGAGACTCCTTAAATGGCGCTTACAATAAACAATCCACAGTTCGAGGCCCGTCTGAAAGCTAAGGCTGAGGCCCAAGGTCTCTCAGAAGAAGCGTATGTGGAGATCCTCGTCCAGGAGGATAATTCGTGGGGCGAATTGCCTCCCCATGCCATCCGTGACGATGATGAGCGCGCGGCGGAAGAAATCTGGCAAGCGCTCGGCGAAAGCGACGAGCAGATTGCCCGCGGCGAGACTCTCACACTCGCGGAGTTCGACCGTCAGACGCGGACCGAACATGATTTTCCGCGTTGACCTGACACGAAGGGCTTCAGAAGATGCACAACGTATTTATAGATGGGTCACCAGAGCCGCACCGATTCGAGGTCAGGACTGGTACAACGGGCTGATATCTTGTCTTGACTCGCTTTCTGAACAGCCGGAACGCCGCGCTGTATTAGAGCGCTACTCTAAGCCGAATCGCTTGGTGCGACAGTTACTATACGGGAGCCGATCAAGTGCGTATCGCGTTAAGGAGATCGGGTGCTAATTCTTCACATCCGTCATGGCAGGCGACGGCTGCCCCGCGATCTGGATTGATCGTTGCCGTAAAGTCGTCAGAGTGGATGATAATTAGATCGGCGCTGAAGCCTGCGGCGCTGCCGCGGGCATGGCAGTCTTGTCGTCCGGCATCACGATCGACGCAATCAGGTATGCGATGCCTCCGATGAGCGGCACGGGCCACAGCAGTAAGACCAATGCCACGATCCTGGCCAGAGTCACATCGATCCCGAGATAACGCGCAAAGCCGGCGCATACGCCGCTGATCTTACGGTTGTTCGCGGGGCGGCTCAGCCGCAAGCCGGCCCGGCGCGGTGACGCGGTAACCGTACCGCATTCAAAACAGAATTTGTCGACTATCCGCAGTTCGGTGCCACACTTGGTGCAGAACATGGTAGATCTCCTGCCGGACACAACGCACAAAACGCGCCAGAAGTTCCGTCGGATTGAAATCAATAGATCTCGAAGCAAAACACCCGATTCGAATCGTTCGGTGACAGCGAGTACTCGCCGTTCTCCAGTTGCTCGTCCGCTTCGATACGGTACAGCCGGTCCGCCAACCTCGTCACCAGCACGTGGATCGGACGCGGGCCGCTCTTTCTATGCTTCTGCGAAAGGGTGATCTCGCGTTGGCCGTTCTTCACATCCAGCTTATACAGCTCGATGCGATCGGCCGCCAGTTGCTTGGTCTCGATGATGAAGATTGGCTCGGCTAGCGGAGTCCGTGCCGGTGAGCTTGCACCGGGGATGACATACGTCACATCACCTTTGTGATTGTCTTCGCGCGCATCAGTGGCCTCGGTCTCCATCAGATGATCGGCGTGCAGCAGATACGGCACGTCGGGCTTTGGAGGCCGCGGTCCCGAATACGAGTCGGCCGCGATCAGACTGGCGCCGAGCAGCGTAAACAGTGACAATACCCGGTAGCCCATCTGTTTGTATTCTACTGGAGCCGGGAATATTGGTGTCTAAAGGCAAGAAAGATTCGCTCGAGCACGAGTTGGCCAACATACGCGCCATACGGAATGCGCCCGAGAACTACGACTTGGCACGCGATCTCACTCCATTCCTTCAGCACAAGAGCAATCACGCGATAGCCGCAGCCGCCGATGCGGCGAAGGACCTGGAAGCTGAGGCGCTTGTTCCGGCGCTGAGCGCGGCGTTCACGCGTTTGATGAAGAGTCCGGCTGAGAGCGATCCGGGATGCAAGGCTCTGATCTCGATTGCGTCCGCTCTCGCCACTCTCGGCGCGGAAGCGGCTGATGCGTACCTGAGCGGGATTCGCCATGTGCAGCGTGAGGGTAGCTACGGTCCGCCTGTGGACGTGGCCGCTCCGCTTCGCGGCATGTGCGCGCGTGGGCTGGTGCGGATGGCGCATCACGAGGCCCTGCTGCGCACCATCGAAGTATTGGCGGACCGCGAAATTCCGGCCCGTGTGGGAGCAGTGCGGGCGCTATCCGATTCGGGCAGCCCGGCGGCGGAGCTCGCGCTGCGCCTAAAGGTTCTGCAAGGTGACGATGTCGAAGTTGTAGGCGAGTGCTTCACGGCTCTGCTGTTCATCGAGCCGGAGCGTTCGGTCGAGTTCGTAGCCGGTTACCTCCACGGACAGCCAGATCAGGTGGTCGAATCGGCTGCGCTGGCGCTTGGGGAATCGCGGCTGGCGAGCGCTTTCACGCCTCTGCAGGCGGCCTATGCGGCCCAAGCTCGCCGCCCTTTACGCAAAACTTTCCTGCTCGCGATGGCGATGCTGCGGAAGGACGAGGCGCTGGAGTTCCTATTGACTCGTCTGGAGCAGGAGCCGGAGAGCGCGGCGAGTGATGCGCTAGCCGCCCTGGCGCTGTACCGCAGCGATGAGGTCATCGTGGAGCGTGCCCGCCGCATCGTCACGAAAAGAGATAGCGCGCTGCTGACCCGGCTCTGCAACGAGACGTTAAGGTGAAAGCCGTTCGATCATCCATGACTCATCCAACTGTTTGCGGTAGCGCAAGCGGTCGTGCAAACGGTTCGGACGTCCTTGCCAGAACTCGATGCTGCTGGGACGCAGGAGAAAGCCGCCCCAGTTTGGCGGCAGCGGAACCTCGCTCCCGGCGTGCACTGCTTCCAGGGCGGCCAGCGCGGATTCCAACGGCGCCCGGCTATCGATCACCGCGCTTTGCCGGGATGCCAATGCGCCGAGCTGGCTGCCGCGAGGCCGGCTGTGGAAGTATGCTTCCGATTGTTCACGGCTGGTGCGTTCGACAACACCAGCGATCCGGACCTGCCGTTCCAGTTCTGTCCAGTAGAACACCCCTGCGGCGTGGGGATTCTCTCGCAATTCCCGGCCCTTCTGGCTTTCGTAGTTGGTATAGAACACGAAGCCGGATGGACCCAGGCCCTTCAACAGCACAATTCGAGCCGATGGTGCGCCATCGGCGGAAGCCGTCGCGAGCGTCATTGCGTTCGGTTCGCGCAAACCGGCCGAGCGCGCTTCCGCGAACCACTTTTCAAATTGCGCGATCGGATCGGGATGGAGATCCGTCTCTAACAGTCCGGCGCGTGCGTAGTCCTCGCGAAGTGCGGCTAGCGACATCCCACTCACTAGGCTCTCATAAAGCAAAAAGTGGGGACTGCGTCGCCGCACTGAGGCCGGCAATGCATCCGAAGCCAGGAAAGAATTCCGGAAGACGCTATGACAACATGAATTGTTCATTGGCGAATTGAAAGATCTGAATAGCGCAGAGAATCAGCTCGTCACGGCTCTGCCGAAGGTGGTCAACGCCACTAGCTCCGCGGAGTTGAAGGCGGCCTTCGCTACTCAATCTCGAGGAAACCAGGACTCATGTCATTCGCATTCAAAAGCATTTGAATCGGTGAATGAAAAACCGAAGGCAGTTTTGTGTAAGGGAATGAAGGGTCTCATAGAGGAAGGCGCCGGGACATGGAAGAGGACGCCCGTGGTGTATTTAGGGATCTCGTTTGCACGCGATTTTGGGCAATCTGACAAGTCGCAGAAATAAATTTAAGGAGATGTCATGGATCGGGCCCGCTCTTCGAAATTGATTACCAGAAGCCAACAGCCAATTAATCTGGAATCTTCGTTCATTGCCCTCAAGGACGGAGTCACAAATTCGCAGTTCTTCGTCCGCGATCATTTTCCCGCGCCGAGGATCGAGCCGGACAAGTGTGGCGCCTGAACGTGGGCGGCGCGGTTGAAAAACGCTCGCCCTCTCGCTTCAGGAGCTTGAAGGGCTACCATCTGTCACGCATAGCTCGGTCCTTGAGTGTTCAGGTAACAGTCGATTGTTTCTCGACGCGATTCCAGAGGGCGTTCGATGGGAACTTGGCGCTGTTGGGTGCGTGAGCTGGACGGGAGTGCCCTTGGGGGTGGTGCTGGAACGTGCCGCGGTCCAGCGAGGCACGAGCGCATTCCTGCAGGATCGACGTATCGTATTTCCGCTGCGGCGTAGACGTCGGAAGCGAGATCGAGACGGTCGAAGTGAGTACCGATCAGGCAAGACATAGAGCCGCGCAAAGCCGGGGCAGGAGCCCTCCGGGCATGCGGGGCAACTCTGAGAACTCGCCCGGGAGCCAAAATCAAAAGGAAAGCCTACTCTGCTATCGCGAGCCACCGATTCGCGCGGGCGAACTCAGCCTGGTGAGCATGATGAGAGCTATATCATTCACCACACGCTGCCCGTTCATGTTGAAGCGGTCTAAAGAAACATGGCCAGCCATCGAAAGCGTGAACAGGAAACGAATTTACCAGTCGCTGTCTCTATAATCTAATAGTGGAAAACGCCGCGGAGCGAGATCCCCGGGTTTATTTTGCAGCGGAGAGAACCTTTCTTGCCTGGATTAGAACCGGGCTGGGCTTGATGGGTGTTGGCTTTGCAGTGGCGCGGTTCGGGCTGTTTCTGCGAGAACTACGAGCCGGCGAATCGCACATGCCGGCGCACGCGACAGGCATCTCTGTCTGGTCTGGCGTGGCACTCGTGGCGTTGGGTGTGATCGTGAACATCAGTTCCGTTATCCGACACTTTCAGTTGGTGTATGAACTGAGTTCAGGGACATGGAACCCCGGACGTGTTTCCACCACCGCCGTAATCGTTGCACTATTGCTGGCCGGAGTGGGTGTAGGAATGGTCGTCTATCTCATTTTGGTCCACTGAAACCTATGCCTCCGGTCAGTGCTCAAGAATCGTCCGATCCCGCTCGACGCTCCCGTGATGACCGCCGATTCGCACAAGACGATCAGGGCAAGCTCTCCAGTTCCGAAGTTTGAAGGCGCTTCTGCCAGCGCGATAGCCCGATGGCGCGTCCCGCGGTGTCTGCGGGGATCGTTTGAACTGCCCCGATCTCTCGATGGACCGCATCGAGAACTGGGCTCTTTTTCGTCGCTCCAGAACCTGGCGGGACCGGTCAGGATAGAGTGGATTCAGACTGGAGCTCGAATTGAAAAGCGCCTGTTGAAGGTCTTGAAAGGTTTGGCTGAATTAAAGGACCTCTCTTTGGGAGACCTGTTGGAAGGTATCGTTTTTGCATGCATTCGACGGCAAAGTGGCGTTTTCGAAGGAGACTCTCCGGCAGAGATCGCCGAACTGAAGAAGATCTATGGCGTGCCGATGGGTAGCAGTGACAGTCACAATCTAAAGGAGAAGTAGGAATGAGACTAAGGCACGACTACATTGACTTGGTCCGCGGATACATAAGGGGAACGGGGATGCGGTCGAACAGCACCCGCGTTCCCGAAAGTTCCGTGCCTACAAGACCTCGTTCATCCAGCGCCAGGGCGGGAGGTGTGTTCGGCCCGATGTTGCTGCCCCGAACGGTAACGCTCTCGCCAGGAGCAAGCGCGCCCGCGCGGCTATTCCTCGGACCAAAACCTCACGGAATAACTATCAGCGTGGTGGCGATTCATCCGGGCGCTAACATTTGTCAGTCACTACCCGGTGCGGGCGCCGCCTTGGCACCACGGCTGGTCGCGGCCTTCGAAACCGATCGCGAGCGCTTCGCCAGCGCTGGCGAAGGGGCCTGTGCGACCGGCACGCAAGCGCATCGCACCGGTCCGGGAGCGGAGTGCAAAAACGACTGGACCCACTTCCGCTTTGCGTGTTCCAAGTTTTGCCGCAAGCGTTTCATGAGTGGGCTCCGCATTCAATTAGTCATTCGGTTTGGGCACGTGCTTGTTACAATCAGCCCGCTTGCGGGCAGGCAGTGGGACAATGAGGGCCGGTCAACCGCGTAGAAGGTGAGGCGGTTGAAAAAAGTGAGTTGCCTGTATTTCTCTCTAGACGGACCAGGACGACCTTCGCGTTGCCCGGCCAACACCGATAACAGAATTTCCCAGTACACGGCACGTGCGCAAGCGCATCCCGCTTCTTTGGCGCGTTAGGGCTGCTGTATTGCCGTGGGTACCCACTTCAGATGGATCTTGCCGCCAAAAGTATCTATGTTCTCGATTGATTCGGGCGGCTGCGTCGCTACGGATTGCACCTCACCTGCCGGGTGAGTTCCTGTAAGCTGGTTTCCAACGGTCGTCTTGAACAGTATCAATCGCTTTGCGGTTCCCGCCAAGAGGCCAACTTCCGTTTAAGGGTTAGACATACATGATCAAATTAATCGGGGAATGGACGGGAACCAAGGTTCTTTTGCCAAGCTCGCTGCCGAATCCGGAATTTTCTCCGAAATCGGCTCTTTCCATATCGAGCGTGGCGAAAGGCAATTTTCTCGCCTTGAGCTATTTCTGGTATTCCTGGTCGCATGAACAATTCGAGTAGGAGGGGCTCCTTGTGCTTGGCAATGCGGGTCGATTCGTGGCATATGAGCGGCAAAGTTATGAGTCTCAAAGGTGGTATCGATAAAGATTGCGGCATATCGCTTTTGGGCTCTTATGAGGTTCCACCGGGCCCGGATTGGGGTTGGCGCAACGCAATCAAACAAGCAAGCGCGAATGACTTGCTGATCATTATGCACAATATCTCGCCTGAACGGAAAGAGGAACTGGCCGTCCAGGCCGACTACACAAGGATTGGCCCATGAGAATCGGGATCACCTGTTACCCCACCTACGGCGGCAGCGGAATCGTTGCAACCGAGCTCGGACTCGAACTGGCCAATCGGGGTCACGAGGTGCATTTCATCACGTATGCAAACCCGATCCGTCTCGATCCCGGCACGCCCCGCATCCACTACCACGAGGTGGAGGTGTCCACGTATCCGCTGTTTCAGTATCCACCGTATTGTCTGGCGCTTGCTTCCCGGATGGCAGAGGTCGCGGAATCGTGCCATCTCGATCTGCTGCACGTTCATTACGCGATTCCGCACTCCATCTCCGCCCTGCTCGCGAAACAGATGATGCAGCCGCGCGTAAAGCTGCCGTTCATCACGACGCTACATGGCACGGATATCACGCTGGTGGGATTGGACAGATCGTATCACCCGATTACGAAATTTTCCATCGAGCAGTCGGATGGGATCACGAGCATCAGCGAGAACCTGCGGCAAAGCACGATTGAGATGTTCGGGATCCGGAACGAAATCCGGGTAGTCCACAATTTCGTGAATGTGGATTTATACAAGCCGCTGGCCAGCCGGGACAACCATGAAAAACGCCTGATTCACATCTCAAATTTCCGGCCGGTCAAGCGGGTGCTCGATTGCATCCGCATCCTGGCCGCGATGCGGAGTGAGTCTCCGGCGCATCTGTACATGGTCGGAGATGGGCCGGAGCGTGGACCGGCGCAGCGGCTGGTACGCGAGCTTGGGGTAGATGGGGATGTGACGTTTATGGGCAAGCAGGATCACGTGGAGCGATTGATTCCGCAGATGCACGTTCTGTTGCTGCCCAGCGAGATGGAATCCTTCGGATTAGCTGCGCTAGAGGCGATGGCGTGTGGCGTGGTTCCCATTGCGACGCGGGTCGGAGGTGTGGGGGAACTTGTCACAGATGGGGTGGACGGGTTTCTTGAGGATGTTGGGGACGTGCCGGCACAGGCAGATCGAGCGGTGGAATTGCTGACGGATGAGGCGCTGTTTGGGCGAATGTCGGCGGCGGCGCGGCAGACCGCCGTCGAGCGGTTCTCGACTGCGCTGTTGATTCCGAAGTACGAGCAGTATTATGAGCAGGTGTGTGGTGCGTCTCAGGACCACACAGGCTAGAAAGCCCTTGTCACTAGGGACGGTTGATGTATTTTTCGTACAAGCGTTTGTGTTTGTTGTCCAGGTCTACGGTTTTGCCTTTTATAAATAGCTGCTTTACTTGCGTCTTGGTCTCCAATGGATCTCCATCGGTCACCATCAGGTCGGCCCACTTGCCCTCTTGAATGGACCCGATGCGGTCGGCTACGCCCCAGATTTCTGCCGGATTCACGGTCACTGCTTTTAGGGCTTCATCGTACGGCAGTCCGAAAGCGACCGCGGTCGCGGCTTGGTACGGAAGGTTTCTCGTGAACTCGTTGTTAAACGTGCCGAAGGCAAATTTCACGCCGGCCTTGTGGAATTCGTTCGGCAATGTGTACGCAGCATCGTATGGATCGTCCTCATGCTGCGGGAGAGCCAGGGTCGGGCCAAGGATCGCCGAAATATTCTTGGCCTTGAGCTGCGGCCCCATTTTGCCCAGCTCGTGCGGATCGGCGATCACCAGACGCACTTTCTGCTGATCGGCAAACTGTACGGCATCCCGAATGGCGCGCTCCCGGCCTGCCATGGTGACTAGCGGGACCTTGCCTTCGAGCACCGGCAACATTGCCTCAAACTTCAGGTCTGTCTTGAAACCCGGCGCTTTCGCGGCCTTAGCCTTTTCATAGCGGCGAGCCTGCTCGAAGAAATCCTTCAGCTCGCGTAACTGCTGCTCATAGGCTTTCTTGGAGTCGGCGTAAGTGGGTCCGCGGAAGGCCGCGGGAATATCCGCGGAGTCGTCAAACCGGCCCCCTCGCGAGAAAATCGCGGGGAATCGCATCGCCATACCGGCGGTCTTGCTGATCTGCATCTCTTCCCATGTCCAGCCATCCAGGTGAACCAACGCCGCTTGGCCGCCGATGATCGTGCCGCCACCACCGCCGCGTCGCATCATCTGCATGTCCCCGCCCTGGCCCATTGGAAGAGTGATGACACTCGTAATGCCGTTGGCGCGGGTTACCGGAATGTGTTCGCTCGACGGGTTGATCGCAATCTCCGCGCGAAGCTGCGGGTTAAACTGTCCGAGTTCGCCGGTATCATTGCTCTCGCGGATCGAGCCGATTTCCGACAATCCAAGCTCCGTGCCGGAATCGATCATGCCGGGATACACGTGCATCCCCTTGGCTTCGATGATGCGAATGCCTTTGGGAGCAGCCAGATTCCGGCCAACGCCAACGATCTTTCCATCGCGCACTAAGATGGAACCGTTCTGGATTTCAGCCGCGGCCACCGGGTGCACCGTGGCGCCCCGGATCAAAAAGCTGTCGTCTGTACCGGCCAGAACCGGTGCCGCGCAAATTAACGCAAGCGCGAGATACTTCATGAAGGCCTCCTATTCATGGGGGCGTTATTTCTCTTTGGTTGTTCTTTCTCTTTGTCGAGCAGCTTTTTCTTCTCGGCCTCGCGGACGGGCCGTTCGGCCAAATCCTTATCGCGATCGAAATACAATTGCCCATCAATGAAAACCTTCTGCACTTTCGCGTAATTCGAGAGCGGATGCTTGTCGAAAATCGCAAGATCCGCGTCCTTGCCAACCTCGATCGATCCCACGCGGTTGTCGATCATCAGTTGCTTGGCGGGGTTGATTGTCACCAGCGACAGCGCCTCGGTTTCGCTCAGTCCGCCATACTTCATGGTCTTAGCGGCCTCATCGTTCAAGTGGCGCATCAACTCCCCGGAGTCGCTGTTGAGTGAGACCAGGACGCCCTTGCGTACCATGATTGCCGCATTGTAGGGGATCGCATCGAAGGCCTCGAGCTTATAGGACCACCAATCGCTGAACGTCGACGCCCCGGCGCCATGCGCGGCGATCTCTTTCGCCACCTTGTAGCCTTCGAGCACGTGCTGTAATGTGCGGATCTTGAATCCGTAATCGTCAGCCACGCGCAGCAACATCAGGATCTCATCCTGGCGATAGCAGTGCGAATGCACCAGGCGCTTGCCTTCGAGCACTTCGACCAGCGGCTCCAGTTTCAGGTCGCGGCGGGGTGGAATGGCCGTCTCGCCCTTGGCCACCTTGGCGTCATAGTCGCGCCAGCTTTGCCGATACTGTTTGGCCTCGTTGAAAGCCTCGCGGATGACATCCTCGACACCCATACGCGTTGCCGGATAGCGCAAATTCGCGGCGGCGCCGCCTCGGCCGCTGGCATTCCCCGCGCGCTTCGGATTCTCTCCCAGCGCAAATTTGATCCCGGGCATGGCGCCTTGAAAGATCATGTCGCGCGCGTCTTTGCCCCAACGCATCTTGATCACGGTGCATTTTCCACCGATAGAGTTCGCGCTACCATGCAGAACGTTCGCGGTAGTGACGCCACCCGCCATGGCACGATAGATCTCGATATCATCCGGATTGAGCACGTCTTCGATGCCCACCATGGATGACACCGAGACGCTGCCCTCATTGATGCTATCCGCCGCGATGTGCGAGTGACAATCGATAATACCCGGCATCACAAACTGCCCCGAGCCATCGATCACCTGCGCTCCCGCGGGCGCCGCGATCTTCTCGCCAACTTCGGCGATCTTGCCGTCGCGAATCAGCACCGATCCCTGAAACGCAGGCTTAGTCACCGGCAATATTGTGGCGTTCTGAATCAGGATTGCCGGCGCGGCCGTTAGAGGCGCGCCTAAAATCAAAGAGTATAAGAATTGCTTCATTGGCAATCTCCCTGAGGGGGCGTCACGGGCCGTGCTTGCGTGGGCGGAGGCCGCGTGGGCGGAGGTTGCGTGTCCGGCGGCGGCGGCGTGGTCCTCACCGGCATGTCATCCTGAACGGGACGCTCGGCGCCGGTTGGATTCGGGCGTCGCGGCGTCTCCGCTGGGGGCTCCGGGAGCGGCTCGAACTTAACGCCGTCAACGAACACGTACTGAACCTGAGTGTTGTCCTGAAACAGATCGCCTTTGGTAACAACCAGGTTGGCGATCTTACCGGGCTCGATGCTCCCCAGGCGATCGGACACTCCATAGATTTCGGCGGGCGTCAGGGTCATCGCGCGAATCGCATCGTCTGGCGAGAGCCCCGCATCCAAAGCGCGCTTGACCGCCTTGACGAGGTCGCTGCGCCGGCTGATTCCACCTGAGTAGAAAGCAAACTTCACTCCGTTTTTCGCGAGAATGCCCGGGCCGCTGGGAGCTTGGTCCCGGACCTCTAAAACACGCATGCTCGGAATGTCATCCGGGTCTGTATCCGCGGGCTTCTCGGGCCACCGGAGATTAATCAGCGCGGTCGCATTGCCCTTCTTGAGCAGATCCGCCGAGCGGTAGCCTTCCGGCAACCCGTACAGCAGCGGCTTTTGCTTGAGCTCCGTTGCGAAGCGAATCATGCGATCGACGTCTACACGCCGTGCGGCGGGCAGCAGGATGCGTTGCGAATCGAGCACGCCTTCCAGAGCGCGGTCGTAAGCCGGACGCGGAACGCCGCGGGCGTGCTTTGCGTAAGTCTCCTTGGCTAGGCGATAGTGATCGGCATCCAGATAAATCTGGCGGATGTAGGCAATGGTCCCCATCAGCGATCCCGGATAGCCGCCCCCAAATCCGCTGGAGGCGAGCGTAAGATATTGGCCAACTGGCTCGGCGACAATCATCTGGCCCGGCTTGTCGCCCGCGAGATCGATTACAGCGCCTTGGCCGGCGAAGATACCGCGCGTCGGAAACGTCACCGCTGTTGTAAATCCGGCGGATCGTGCTGACTCGATCCTCGGGTCCGTCGTCCTGATCAGATCGGCGGCATTCACCCAGCTTGTGGTGTTCGGCCGGTCTTCAGGACCACGGGCGGGAGTCGTGGCAGGAATGGGCGGCGCGAATGGGGGCGTAGCGGGCGTGGGTGCCGGTGTTGCTTGCGCCGCGCCTTGTCCGCGGCCTGGCGTGCCGGTTGCGCCTGCCGGTTCCGGTATGCCGAAGGTGCTGAGCGCATCGATCAAGCCCGGATAGACGGTGAGGCCTTCACCTTCAATTACCCACGCGTCGGCTGGAACATTGACATTCGCGCCGGCCGCTTCTATTAGTCCATTCCGGACGACCACGGTGCCGCGCGGAATGGCGGGGCCACTGACTGGAATGATACGCGCGTTGTGAATCGCGATGGCGCCAGGTACGTCGCAGTAAGCAACGCATACGGCTGCAAATAGCAGTAGAAGTCTCTTCATAGTGGGAATCGCCTATTATAGTGGTTTCTATAATGGCGTCGCACAAGCGAATTGGTTACAAGCAAGCGGGCGTCAATATCGATGAATTTAGCCGTGCCGTTGAATTCATTCGCGAGCATGCCCGGTCCACCTTCACCCGGGGAGTGCTTACGGACATCGGCAGCTTCGGGGCTGGGTTTCAACTCACGCGATTCAAGAAGCCGGTGCTCATCAGCTCCGCGGACGGCGTGGGGACCAAGCTGAAGCTGGCGTTTATGACGGGCCGCCACAACACGATTGGCGAAGACCTGGTGAATCACTGCGTCAACGATATCGCGGTGCAGGGGGCGGTCCCTCTATTCTTCCTCGATTACTTTGCGACCGGCAAATTGGAGGCGAAGGTGGCGAGCCAGGTGGTGGAAGGAATTGCGCGAGGCTGCCGGAACAACGGCTGCGCGTTAATTGGCGGAGAGACCGCGGAGATGCCGGGCCTGTATCGACCGGGCGAATATGATCTGGCCGGGTTCATCGTGGGCGCAGTGGAGCGGAAGGCGATGCTCACGGGAGCGGCGATCCAGGCCGGGGATGTGTTGCTCGGGCTGCCATCGAACGGGCTTCATACCAATGGGTATTCACTCGCGCGGAAATTGCTGTTCGAAGTAGCGGGGCGGAAGCTCGACCGGAAGCTGGCGGATGAGCTGATGAAAGTGCATCGGAGCTATTTAAAGCCGATTCGCGGATTGATTGCGTCCAAGTGTCTGAATGGCGCCGCGCACATTACGGGCGGCGGAATTACGGAGAACACGCCGAGGATGCTGCCGGATGGACTGGCCGCGCGGATTTTTACTTCCGGGTGGAAGGTGCCCGCGATTTTTGAGAAGCTGCGAGAGATTGGGAACATTCCGCTGGAGGATTACCGGCGGACTTTTAATTTGGGGATTGGGATGGTGCTTGCGGTGCCGGTGCGTAAGCTGAGAACGGCTGAGCGGATTTTAAGCGGGTTGGGAGAGCCGGATTATTTTTTGGGCCGGGTGATTGAGTCCCGGGTAAAGCAGGTAATTTATGAGGGTACAAGCTGAGCATCACCGGCGCGTGGAAGTTCTCCCGAGTGGCGCGGGCTTCAGCCTGCGAGGTGGCACATGTTTTAGCTTGTGTCCCGCGGGTGCAAGCTGAAGCATGCACTACATTGGAATTCTGCTATCGGGGCGGGGGTCGAATTTTGAGGCGATCGCGGCGAACTTTGCAAAGAATATCTCGGTAGTGATTTCAAACCGGTCGGATGCGCGTGGGCTCGACGTCGCTAGCCGCCTCGGTTTCCCCGCGATCTGCCTGCCCTCCAAAGGCGTCCCGCGAGAAGAATATGACCGGCAGCTTGTGCGCGAGCTCAAATCATGGAAAGTCGATCTGGTCTGCCTCGCGGGTTTCATGCGTTTGTTGACGCCCGATTTTATCCGCGAATTCCCGCAGCGAATTCTGAATATCCATCCATCGCTGCTGCCCGCCTTTCCTGGCCTGGAGGCGCAGGCACAGGCGCTCGCCCATGGAGTCAAGATCGCCGGCTGCACTGTCCACTTTGTCAACGAAGAGATGGATGCGGGCCCGATTATTTTGCAGGCGGCGGTGCCAGTGCTACCGGACGATACCGTAGACTCGCTCTCCGCGCGCATTCTGAAAGAAGAGCACCGCATTTATAGTGAGGCGATCCGTCTGGTTCTGGAAGGAGTGAAGTAGTGCAGGCAACCACCGGGCTGGAGTATGCCAGTCACCGAAAGATCCGGGAGCGGAACAAGATCGGCTATCGCCTTGCGCACTGGCCGCTCTGGATCGCGGTGTTCTTCCTCGCGCCGGGCCCGTTGATTTTCGATCTTTTCGCGCATGGCTTGGATTGGCGGATGGTGGCGTGGCTCGGGCTGGTGCTGGCCGGAACCGGGATTGCCGGCCTGCGTGGCCGATTGCCGGGCGTTGAGCCGCGACCGTACATCATTTGGTTTACCGAAGACAAACCGAATCCGGTGTACAGGCGTATCTGCTATACCTTCGCCTGGGGCGCGGTGATCACCTTCGCCGTTCTCAATGCGTCGGGGCTAATCGTCGCCGTTGTAAGTGGCAACTGGTACTTGCTCCAGATGTATCGCTATGCCTACTTCCCGCTCGCGATCACGGTCTGGTTACTGGGTGCGCTGGGCTTTTTGCCGCGTGTACAGCGGTCCACGAAAGGCGAAGGACGCGAGCGGCGCTATTTTTACGGGTCGGTTTGGGCGGTAACGATCGCGCAGCCGATTCTGGGTCTGCTGTGGAAGTTGCTGCCGCACGCGCGTACGGCCGACGCGATCAAGCTGGTGATTTTTGTGGCCACGCTGGCGTTTATCGGATGGCTCGCCGTGCTCGGTTTGCTGCCCAGAACTCGTATGATCGTGCCGGGCGAATTGGCAATATCGGATTGATCTGGATCGCAGTCGCGCTGCTCGCCGCCGTGGTCCTGGCCGGTGCGGTGTATCAAGCTCTGGGGATCGCAAAGGACGCTCGCCGCTTCCCCGCCCCGGGCCGCTTCATCCATGTTGGCACCCACCGGCTACACGCTCAACTCTCGGAGAACCCTGGCCCTACCGTCCTTTTTGAAGCCGGGATCGGTTCATCTTCCGTCAGTTGGGCGTTGGTGCGCCAACAGCTTTCGGGCATTGCTCGGGTCTGTGCCTACGATCGGGCAGGGCTCGGCTGGAGCGATGCGGCGCGAACCCCTCGTACGCTCGAGAACATTCTCAGCGATCTTCGCGCGTTGGCAACTCATTCGGAGATAAGCCGCCCGATCGTGCTGGTGGGCCACTCGTTTGGCGGTTTGGTGGCTCTTGAATACGCCTGCAGATATCGAGAAGAGCTGGCTGGTCTAGTATTGGTCGATCCGCTTGCGGCTAGCGAATGGCATCCTCTGACTGTCGAAGACGCTCGGAGACTCGCGCGTGGAGTGACGCTGGCGAGACGCGGAGCCCTGCTGGCACGGCTTGGCGTAGTTCGATTCGCGCTGGCTCTGTTGACAAGGGGGTCGCGTCGCATTCCCAAAATGTTCGCGCGAATCTCCAGCGGCAACGGCGCGCCTCTAACAGAACGCATCTTAGGCGAAGTTGGCAAGCTGCCGCCTGAGGCGTGGCCAATCATCCAGGCACATTGGTGCCAACCGAAGAGCTTCCTGGGGATGGCGGATCATCTTGAGAACTTGCCCCGCAACGCGGCGCAATGCAGCGCGGATTGCGACCTGGGCGATCTTCCGCTGATTGTGCTGTCAGCAGTGGATTCGTCACCGGTGCGCCTGGACGAGCACGAGCGCATGGCGAAGTTGTCGCGCCAGGGCCGGTGGGCGCTCGCCAAAAAAAGCGGCCATTGGATCCAGTTGGATCAGCCGGAACTGGTAGTTTCGGCGATTCGAGAAGTTATCGGCATGGCGCGTGTTAACACTCGCGCGTGAGCTTCGTCCATAGCATGTGGGGATCACGATTCCGCTAATTGGCATGACCGGCATGGCCCATGTCCCCGAGCGCGGGCTGGTCGATGAGGCCAAGGACGGCAGCCAGAGTGCCTTCGGCGCGCTGTACCAGCAATACGCCCGGCTGGTGCACGGCATTCTGCTGGCGCGAGTGCCTCGGTCAGAAGTGGAAGATCTGGTGCAAGACGTTTTTCTGGTCGCGTGGAAACGATTGCGATCATTGCGCGACGCGAATGCATTCAGTGGATGGCTTGCGATGATCGCGCGGAATCAGGCCATCGACTATCATCGCAAGGCGCCTAAGTTAACAGAGCTGGAACCGGGCATGTTGAGGCAATCCGCTCCCGATCCGGCCGCTTTGGCTGTGCTGGATACAATTTGCGCGCTGCCGGAAGCCTATCGCGAAACATTGATCCTGCGCCTGGTGGAAGGGCTCACGGGGCCGGAGATCGCGGCGCAGACCGGGTTGACTCCGGACTCGGTTCGCGTGAACTTGTACAGAGGAATGAAAATGCTCCGGGAGCGATTATGAGCGGTTACTTGTGGGATAAATCGGGCGAGCCGGATGCCGGGATCGAAGGGCTTGAGAAGCTGCTATCGCCACTGGGACACCGGAGCGAGCGGATTTTCGTACTTCCCCGGCGGACCCGGTGGATTCCGATCGCGATGGCCGCCTCGCTGCTGATCATCGTGGGCGCGAGCTGGCTGGCCGTCCATCGCAACCGCGCGGCGTGGCAGGTATCGGGTGACGCCCGGGTCACACGGCTGGCGCGCGGGCAGTCACTGAGAACCGATGCCAGCTCGCACGCGAAGCTGGAGCTGGAGTCCGTCGGAGAAGTCGAGATCGAACCGAACTCGCAAGTGAGTGTAATGACACTGGGCTCGGCTGAGCAGAGGCTCGATTTGAAGCGCGGGAAGATTAGCGCTCTGATCTGGGCTCCGCCAGGGCAGTTTTTCGTGAACACGCCATCGGTGGTAACGGTGGATCTCGGCTGCGCCTACACGTTAGAAGTAGACGCTAGCGGAGCGAGTCTGGTGAAAGTGACAGCGGGATGGGTGGCGTTTGAGGGAAAGGGCGACGAATCGTTCATTCCAGCGACAGCGGCCTGCTTGACCCGGCCAGGCAACGGGCCCGGCATTCCATATTACGAGGACGCGTCCGATGCGTTGAAGAGCGCAGTCGATCAGGGCGCAGTTCCGCAGATTTTGACGGAAGTACGGCCGCGCGATGCCATCACGGTGTGGCACCTGCTGCGGCGCGTTCCGGTAGACCAGCGCGGTCCGGTGTTCGACCGTCTGGCGAAGTTGATCGCGATTCCGAGCGGCGTTACGCGTGAAGGCGTTGCCGCTGGTAATTCCGTGATGATCGACGCGTTGTGGGACAGCCTGGACTTGGGCGACACCAGTTGGTGGCGAAGCTGGAAAACGAAAATGCGCTAACGCGGTGATTCACGTGCTGCCAAGAAAGCGCGAATGCGTTGCCGGTCTCACTTTTGCGGCGCAGGTCCGCACTCTGCTTACGAGAGCCTGGTGGGGGGAATGTTGCGAGCCGCACTTCGATCCCGCAATTTGGGACTGTAGCCTGCTCCAGATACGCGGTTAAACTCGCATCATTTCGGCGCCCTTCAAATATTCGTTGATATGCCTGCCCCACTCCGGGCCCGAAACGTGATTACCGCGTCCGGTATTACATACGAACTCGAATGTCCGGTCAGTGTGCAAAAGTTCACCGGTCCTTTTGGCAGAAGCGCCCCCGCGGCAAACCTTTCGAAGCGGCGTGAACCCGTATCGCACGTTTCGGCAGCATCATTGCGCCAGCCTGGAACAATAGAGCGGCGGCCGCTATCGGCGAAGCCGAGTCTGCGCCACACTCCTAACCGGCCTTGCGCCTTTGAGCGGGGACCACGGCGTTTCGAAATTTTCGGGTTTGGCTCATGCGTTCTTTTGCGGAGGCCACCGCTTCAGACAAACTCTCCCGCTGGACGTCGATTCCGCCCAGGCTGAACACGATGGAAGACTGGCCGAGAGTCCGCAGTTGGTAATCCCACAGCCGCTCCGAGACGTGACTCAGATGCCGCTGCGCCTCCGCTCCATGCAGGCCCGCGCAGATCAGCACAAATTCGTCATCGCTGGCGCGGCATCCAAAATCGGCGGCCCGGAGCAACCCGGTCACAAATTTTTCCACCGATTGGCCCATTTCGCGCGCATTTTCCAAGCCGGCGCCGATCGAGATGACGAGGCCAGTGAACAGTTGGCCGTTCTCGAGCAGGGGGGAGAGGCCCGCGGAGGGATGCATTCCCGCGGGCACGCGGACGTCGATATGGCTCGCACCCGAGCCGTGAATCAGCTCGAACCCTCTCTCGAGCGGGGTGTCCTGCCGCGGCTTAACTGGGGCAGCGGCGCGGGAGTCCGCCCACAGGTGGGCGTCGATTACGATCGGCTGCTGAGGCTCCGGCGCGGGAACCAGGCAGAGCGTGGGTTCCGCCGGCGCGCTCCCGATAGCGGATTCGTCCGAGGTTTTCCGGGCAGCGCGGGCCGTAGCGCGTTCAATCAGCCAGGTGGATAGAGCGGGGCTCGATCCGGCTGGCTCACTGGAAGCAACCCGGGGATCGGGTTTCGATCTGCCCCGCCGCGTTGTAAATTCCGGCGCGGTCAGCGGGGCTTGGCCCGGCTCAATTTTTCTGGGATCCATCGCCACTGGACCGGGTGCCATTGGAGCGGGCTTCACCGGGGTCCGCCTCGGCCCAGCCGGCTTGGGGCCACGGCCCGGGCCGGTCTGCCGGGCTTTCATCTGTTTCACAGCTTCCCGTAGTTGCGCATTTCTGGCCCGCAAGAAATCGCAAGCCAGCGCAACGGCCGCCGCACTCGCCATGGCGATCAAACTCGTAATGACTTGGATATGCACTCTGCTGTTCCCTTCCGATTTGATCTTAAGGAAAGAAGGCGAAGTCAAGAATAGACCGGGCGTTTCAAACTGAGTTGGTACTGACGGGGTGAACTGGTACTTTTTTGAAACGATTTCGGTCTATGATTCACACCAACTGTGGACTATGCCCCGGGTAGAGTATTCCGGGATCGAGACACTATGCCAACCAATCTTGCCGAATTGCCACGCCCCCGCCTGGCCTATATACTGAAAAGCAACCCATTGCGGGCACGCATGGAAACAGTGTCTTTTGATGAAGACTACGTCCGGCGGCTGGCCGCGCGCGATCCTTTCGTTGAGCAACACTTCTGCACCTACTTTGGCGAGCTGCTGCTGATTAAGCTGCGCAGCCGGGTCCGCTCTCCGCAATTGGCGGAAGATATCCGCCAGGATACTTTTCTTCGTGTGCTCAAGAACTTACGCACTAATGGCATCGATCACCCGGAGCGCCTGGGCGCGTATGTGTTCGCCGTTTGCAACAATGTGATGCTCGAGAAGTTCCGGACCGAGGGGCGTTTCACTGAAATGAACGAGGAAAGCGCCGTGGTGCTCGATCCCCGGGTGGGAGCGGATGAGACCTTCATCACCGGCGAGCGCCGGGAGCAGGTGCTGGCCGTGCTCCGGGAGCTCCCGGAGAAGGATCGCGAGCTCCTGCGCCTGGTTTTTCTCGAAGAGGAAGACAAGGACGAGATCTGCCGGCGTTTCAACGTGGACCGGAACTACCTGCGAGTGCTGCTGCATCGCGCTCGGCTCCGTTTCAAAGAGCTGTATTCTAAGACCTATGCCGCCGGCGTATGAAACGTTTGGCGGCAGTTCCGCACTATGGGCCAGGGAATGAGAATGGACCACCAGTACGCCACTGAAAACTACGCGGTTGAACAGTATCTGCTCGGCGAAATGAATCGGGCCGAGCGGGAGGAGTTTGAGGAGCATTATTTCTCCTGCCCGGAGTGCGCGGACGCCGTGCGATCCGGCACGTACTTCGCCGACAACGCCCAGCTCGCATTGAAGGGCCAGCTCGGCCGCCCTACCGTAGCCGGCCGGGTGGTTGAGATGAAGGCGCGCCCTCGGCCCACGCTATGGCAGCGCCTTGCGCTCCCGGTCGGTGTTGCCGCCGCTGTGCTGTTAGCGGCTGTGGGGTATCAGAACCTTCGCGTCGAGCAGCCCCAGTTGTTGGCGCGCAGCGTCATTCATCCGGCAGCTCGCGGGACCGAAGACGTCATCCAGCTCAAGCCCGGGCAGAAGACAGCGGTCCTTCGGATGGACCTGAATTCGGATCAGGCGTATCCTTACTACACAGTGGATCTGGAGACCCAATCCGGAAAAGCGATTCTGCACCAGGTCACCGAAGCGCCCCCGGACGGCGCCCTGGAGATCTCGGAAATTGCTCCCGGTTTGTATGAGGTTTCCGTGCGCGGGCAATCGAGCCCCAGCGCGCAACCCGGTCCGGTGGTCGAACGCTCAAAATTTCTAGTTAAAAAATAATGAGGTGCAATGCGCATTGAAGATGCAAAGCGGTACATTTTTGGAGGCCATGCTGTAGCGGCGGAAGCACACATCCGCCGGCCGCAAGATCATATTTGCTGGATTCAGGGAGCCATGGCGCTTCCGGTCACTGGCGGCTACGGGAAGATCGAAGTGCCAGCCAACCGGTGCGTGGTTCCCGGCCGGCCAGGCAACATCTCGTTCGACTCGGCTTCCGCCTTTGTGTCCGGCGATTTCGTGGGCGGCGGCGACCCGGACGGACCCACTCGTGTCGTGACCGCGGCGTATGTGAATGGCTTGAGCGTTTTCGATCGACTGCGGGTGAAGTCGTTGGCCGCTCACCTGATAACGGAAGACCCGCGGAACGGGCAACCGCGCTTCACGTTCGGCGGAACAAATCCGATTACCAAGGCCGCCGAGCAGGACCCCATCATCGATCTGCGCATCGACGGATTTCCGGTTCACATTGAGTTCAATCCGGTGTTCCGCCAATTCTGTACTCTCGAAGAGCTGCAGGAGGAGTACGACGATGACGAGGATTTCTTCACGGCATCGATCGTCAAGAGCCTGAGCTTCCCGGATGGAACGCCCCGGGACATGAAGGTTGAGGGTAATGTCATCACGGTCGCCAACTTCGCCCGGATCCACGTGGGCGAGCTGCTGATCGAGAAGCGTTCCCGCCATTTGACGCTGTTACGGCTGCAATTCGATCCGAGTGGGCGGGACAACGACGCCTACGGTGATGTTGGGTCGGACCCTCAGCCGTGGCCGCCGATCAGAGGTGGCTGATGTATGCGGGACGTAGACCGCGGGTGTGGCCGTTTGCTTGTGCAATTGTACTGTTGCTCGAAGGATGTAACCGCCACGATCCTAAACGCGCGGAACAGGCTGTTCGGCAGATTCAGTCCGACATCCAGCACGGGCCTCTCGATCATGCGCTCAGCCTGGCCAGGAGCAACGCTCGCCTCTGGGCGGATCGCGACCGCTCGGAAATTTATCTCCATCTGAAACTGTTGGAGGCCGACGCTCTGCTAAGAAAGGGCGGTCAGGCGGGGTCGGCGAATAAGAGTCTTCAGGATCTTCGGATTGCGCCCGACATGCCCGTGCTGGAAGTACAGCGTCAGATTCTGTTGGGACAATCCTGCATCGCTCTGAAACAGTATGATGAGGCGGCAAAGGCGCTGGACCGAGCTTGCGATCAGGCCACCGCCCAGCATTGGGATGAGCCGCTCTTGCGGGCGCTGACCCTAAAAGGCCTGCTGCTTTGGCAGCGTAAGCAACTCGATTCCGCCGAAGCCGTTTTCCGCTCTGCGCTAAAACTCGCGGAGCGGATCAACGATCCATCCGGGCGCATGACCGCGTTAATCGATGTTGGCGCGCTTCTGTCCGAGCGATCGCGCTATGATGCCGCGGTCTCCTACCTTGAACAAGCTCTAGCCCAGCAATCCGCGGGTGACCTGCAACCGGTTTCTGTGGTCCTGCAGAACTTGGCGATCTGTTACTACAGGTTGGGTGATTTCGATGCGGCCCTGAATAAGATCAAGCAGGCTATCTCGATTCAGGAGACGATGAACGCCGAAGGGAATCTGATAAGCAGCTACGGCGAACTGGGCAACATCTATCAGCTTCGGGGTGAGGTGCCGCGAGCAGTCCCCTACTATGAGCAAGCTCTTGAGTTGGCAGTGAAGCTGCATTCAGACCGGCAGATTGAGCTATTTTCTCTGAATCTCGCAACGGCGCACATCGAACTGGAGGAGTGGGAGCAGGCCGAGACGCTGAACAAGCAGGCGCTCAAAATAGAGGAGCGGATTCACGCCCGCGATTGGCTGCCGAACCTCCAGCTCAACACAGCCGCGATTGCCGGGCACAAAGACGCCGTGGCCGGCATCCGGAAATATAGCGAAATCGCGAGCGCCCCAAGTAAACTGCCGCCCACGATCCTGTGGGGCGCGCATGCCGCTCTGGCGAAGCTGTATGTAAAGACCGGAGACAAAGAGCAGGCTGGACAGCATTTTGAAAGAGCCCTTCAAGCTATCGAGCAGAAGCGGTCGGAACTCTCGCGCCCTGAGTTCAAGATCACCTTTCTGTCGCGGCTGATCCCTTTCTATCAGGATTACGTCGCGTTTCTTATCGATCAAGGCGAAATCGGCAAAGCTCTGGAAGTGGCCGACAACAGCCGCGCGCGTTTGTTGGCGGAGCGGCTCAACGCGGGCCTTCCCGTTGCGCCGGTCTCGGATTTCCGGGCTGTCGCGCGATCGTCCAATTCCGTCCTGGTCTCGTACTGGATCGCGCCGGGCAGGTCATTCGTCTGGGTGGTCACGCCGGATGAGATTCACTTGCAGCCTTTGCCTGAGAGCGCCACCAATATTCAAACTCTGGTGGATTCCTATGCGGCCGAAGTCGAGCGCGATATGCGCGATACCGCGAGAAATGGCTCGGCGGCCGGAGCAAAGTTATACGCGGCCATGGTCGAGCCCATCCGTCAATACCTGCCGCCCGGGAAAAAGGTGATCGTGGTTCCGGACGGCCCTTTGCATAATCTGAATTTCGAAACCCTGATCGCACCGGGCGCCGGAGTTGGCGCGAAGCCGCATTATTGGATCGAAGATGTGACCTTGTCGGTAGCTCCTTCGCTGGCCTTGCTCGCTCAAAAAGCCGTCAAAGACACAGCCGGCCGGGGCATGTTGCTGATTGGCAATGCGGAGCCCATCGAACAGTACCTATCCTTGCCCCATGCCGAGCAGGAAATCGAGGCAATCCGGAAACACTTCCCGTCGCAGGCGACGAAGGTATATGTGGGTCCCGCGGCAACCCCTTCGCTGTACAAGAACAGTCATCCGGAACAGTTCGCGCTGATCCATTTCACCGCTCACGCCGACGCCAACCGCGAGAGCCCGCTGGATTCGGCTGTCATCCTGTCGAAGCAGGATGACGAATACAAGCTGTATGGCCGGGACGTGATGAGTACCGGGTTGCACGCCAAGCTGGTGACCGTTTCAGCCTGCAAGAGCGCCGGCACCAAGGCCTATTCCGGAGAGGGACTGGTCGGCTTCGCCTGGGCGTTCCTGCACGCCGGAGCGAACAACGTGATCGCGGGTCTGTGGGACGTTGACGATAGCTCGACCGCGCGGCTGATGGACCGCATGTACGCCGGCCTCGCCGATGGAGACGCGCCAGATCGCGCTTTGCGGGACGCCAAGCTGAGCCTGATCCATGGAGCAAGCGTGAACTACCGCAAACCGTATTATTGGGGTCCTTTGCAGGTATTCCGGCGTACCGCTCAGTAGTTCTTTTCGCGTCACAGTATAATCGGAGCAAGGCTTCCTATTATGTTGATGCGGGTCTTCTTTGCCATTGGACTGGTGCGTGCTCTCTGTGCGCAGACGCCTCCTCCCGCTCCCGCGAGCCAGCCGTCCAATATCAAAGTCCAAGTGAACGAGGTCATTGTGCCGGTGACCGTGACGGATGAAAAAGGCAAGTTCGTCTCGGATCTCGACCAGAAAGACTTCCGCATCTTCGACGAAGGCAAGCCACAGCGCATCGAGTTCTTCACGCGCGAGCGCAGCCAGCCGGTGGTGGTCGGTTTTCTGGTCGATCTGAGCAATGCCAGCCGGTTGCATTGGAAGAACTATCAGGATGCGGCCATCGAGCTGGCTTTGAATCTGCTTCCGGGCGACAAGAAGTTCAGCGGGTACCTGATCGGTTATAGCAATACAGCCGATCTGCTGGTCAACACCACGGAAGATTCCGAGCCGATCGCCGAAAAGCTGCGTAAGCTGAAGCCGGGTGGCGGGTCCGCGCTGTACGATGCGATTTATATGGCCTGCACCAGCCGCAAGCTGGTGAACGGGGAGCCATTTGAGCCGCGCCGCGTGCTGGTGGTGGTGGGCGACGGCCACGATAATTCGAGCAAGCATACGTTGAACGAGGCGCTCGAAGTGGCGCAGCGGAACCTGGTCACGATTTACGGCGTCAGCACAGTCGCCTTTGGCTTCAACAACGAGGATGAGAAGAACCTGATCCGGCTGGCCGAGGAAACGGGCGGCCGGGTGGAGTACCCGCTGCAAAACGTGTACGCGGATGTTTCCGGATACCTTTCGACACCATCGGACGAGGGCAACTATGCGCTGAAGGTGGGTACCGGAGGCTACGCTTCGGCGCTCGCCACCGGCATGTTCAAAGCCATTTCGAACGTGGCGGGCGAGATTACAACCCAGTACATCCTGCGCTATATACCGGAAGGCGAGGATACGAAGAAGGCCTTTCGCAATATCAGTGTGAAAGTAGACCTGGCAAACGTCAAAGTACGGGCTCGTAAGGGGTACTATCCGAGCAACCCGTAAACGAATTGGCCACAGATAAACGCAAATAAGGGCGATAAGATCGAATAGGGATGGGAGTCGTCGCGCCAGTTACCTTTGAGGCTCGGTATTCGATTTTGCAGGTCGAATTGCCGGGCGGTGATCTGACTGCGATTGGCGTGCTGCTCGAAGACGCGGCGTCGGATCGTGTTTATATGCGGTTACGGCGCGACTGGCATACGATTGCATCCGAGGATGATATCGAAGTGCTTTCCGGTTTAGGCGAAGATCTGAGTGGCAAAGCCGCCGAGCTGGGGCCTGGCGAGTTGTTCCGGCACTTGGAAGATTCGCTCTCGAATGCAATCCGGATCACCGGTCGCGAGGCCGTCGAAGTGGACGACTTCGACCGGACGCTCAACCGTCTGTACCGCCAGAATGTGCAGAGCAACGTCGTCGAGTTTCGGACCCACCTGCCACGCTATTCGCTGCGAGTGGCGGCCGGTAAGTTTCTGGAGAACGACGAAGTCACCGAGGAGAGCTGGATCGAAGCTCCCGAGGACCTGCGGCTGGCTCCCGGGATGTTTGTAGCGCGCATCGAAGGGCATTCCATGGAACCTTTCATACCGGACGGCTCGCTGTGCATATTCCGCTCCGGTGTCGCCGGCTCGCGGCAAGGCCGGTTGGTGCTGGTCGAAAACCTGGAGACCGCCGGCAATAACCGCTACACCGTGAAACGCTATTCGAGCGTCAAGACCACCGACGCGGAGAGCTGGCGGCACGGGCGGATTCATCTGGAATCGCTGAACCCCGACTATCCCTCGTGGGATCTCGATCCCGATGAAGAGAAGTACCGCATCATCGCTGAGTTTGTGCGGGTGCTGGAATAAGTGGCACTTTCCGATTCAAAGTGCAACACAGACAGGAATGTCTGTGCCACTGCGCGCCAGTTGCCGCACCACGTACGGCAGGATGCCTCCGTTGCGGTAGTATTCGGCTTCTTGCGGCGTGTCAATTCGTACGATCACCTCGAAAGTTTTCTCCGTGCCGTCCATGTCGAAAGCCCGCACGCGCGCCCGGCCGCCGCGCGCAACCGCCGCCGGGATGCCCTCGATGTGATACTTTTCCAATCCGGATAGCCCCAGGCTGTGGCGGTTCTCGTCCGGCAAAAACTGCATGGGGAGCACGCCCATCCCCACCAGGTTCGAGCGGTGGATTCGCTCGTAGCTCTCCGCGATCACCGCCTTCACGCCGAGCAGGAGCGTACCCTTGGCCGCCCAGTCGCGGGACGAGCCGGAGCCGTACTCTTTGCCGGCGACGATCAGCAGCGGAGTGTGGTCCTGCTGGTATCGCATCGCGGCGTCGTAGATGAACATCTTCTCGCCGGTGGGCACGTGCGTGGTCCAGCCGCCTTCCGTACCGAGGGCCAGAAGGTTGCGCAGCCGGATATTGGCCAGGGTGCCGCGCACCATCACTTCGTGATTGCCGCGGCGCGATCCATAGGAGTTGAAGTCGCCCGGGTGCACGCCTTGTTCCATCAGGTAACGGCCCGCCGGGCTGTCCTTGGGAATGGAGCCGGCGGGCGAAATGTGATCCGTCGTGACCGAATCGCCCAGCAGCGCCAGCACCCGCAGGCCGCTCAGGTCATGGACGGACGTCTTCGGATCGGCCATGTTGTCGAAATAGGGCGGCTTCTTGATATAGGTGGAGGAGCCGCTCCACGCATACAGGTCGCCGGTCGGTATCCGGATGGAGTTCCAGGAGGCATCGCCCTCAAAGACTTCGGAATACTCTTTCTGGAACATCTCGCTACGGACCGAGCGCTTGACGGCTTCTTCCACTTCCTCAGCCGTGGGCCAGATGTCCTTGAGATAGACCTTCTTGCCTTTTTCATCCGTGCCGAGCGGATCTTTCTGAATGTCCACATCCACCCGGCCCGCGATCGCATACGCGACCACCAGCGGCGGCGAAGCCAGATAGTTGGCGCGTACCATAGGATTGATCCGGCCCTCGAAGTTCCGGTTGCCGCTCAATACGGCCGCGACCACCAGCTTTTCCTTCATCACCGCTTCCGCGACATTCTCCGGCAGCGGACCGCTGTTCCCGATGCAGGTTGTGCACCCGTAGCCAACCAGATGAAAGTTGAGTTGTTCGAGATAGGGCATCAAGCCCGCATCGGTCAGGTAGTCGATCACCACCTTGGAGCCCGGCGCCAGGCTGGTCTTTACCCAGGGCTCCACCTTGAGTCCTTTTTCAACCGCCTTCTTGGCTAGTAGTCCCGCGGCAACCATCACCGATGGATTCGAGGTGTTGGTACAACTCGTAATCGCGGCGATCACGACGGAGCCGTCCTGGATGGTCGCGCTGGATCCATTGGTGCCGATCACGGCGGTCCGTGGCTCTTCGCCGAGGGTGGCCAGGAAATTCTTTTTCACGTCGGGGAGATCGATGCGGTCCTGCGGGCGCTTGGGCCCGGCGATGGACGGGACCACTTTCGAAAGGTCGAGCTCCAGCTTGTCGGAGTATTCGGGTTCGGGCGAATCATCGGTGAGGAACAGACCTTGCGCCTTGGTGTATACTTCGACCAGCTCGACCAGCTCCGGCGGGCGATTGGAGAGCCGCAGGTAGTCGAGAGTCTTGGCATCGATCGGGAAGAAGCCGATGGTTGCGCCGTATTCGGGGGCCATGTTGCCGATCGTGGCGCGGTCCGCCAAGCTCAGCGCGCCGACCCCAGGTCCGTAAAACTCGACGAACTTGCCAACCACGCCGCGCTTGCGCAGCATTTGCGTCACGGTCAGTACCAGGTCGGTTGCAGTGGAGCCTTCCGGCAGCTTGCCTTTTAACCGGAATCCGGCCACTTCCGGCAGCAGCATCGAGATCGGCTGCCCGAGCATGCACGCTTCCGCTTCGATCCCACCCACGCCCCAGCCTATGACTCCGAGGCCGTTGATCATGGTGGTGTGCGAGTCGGTACCCATCAGCGTGTCGGGATACGCGAGATCGCCGTTGCGAAACACAACTTGGGCCAGATATTCGAGGTTCACCTGGTGGACGATTCCGGTGTCGGGCGGCACCACCCGGAAATTATCGAAGGAGGTCTGACCCCAGCGCAGAAACGCGTAGCGCTCCTGGTTGCGCTGGAATTCGAGCAATGCATTGGCGCCAAAAGCTTGGCTAGTGCCAAACTGATCTACCTGGACTGAATGATCGATCACGAGATCGGCGGGGATGAGCGGGTTCGCGAGCTTCGGGTCGGCGCCCATGTCCCGCAGCGCATCGCGCATCGCGGCTAAGTCGACAATGCACGGAACTCCCGTGAAATCCTGCAACAGAACGCGCGCCGGACGGAAGCTGATTTCCTGCACCGGCCCACCGATGTTCCAGGCGGCGACGTACTCGATATCGCTTCGCTTCACTGTGCCGCCGTCTTCAAAGCGCAGCAGATTTTCAAGCAGGATGCGGATGGAATACGGAACGCGGGCCATCTTGAACCCCGCGTTTTCGAGCGATTCGAGCGAGTAGATCCGGTATTCACGGTCACCGGCGCGGAGAGTGGCAGCCGCCCCGAAGCTGTTCAAATGCATTTATTTCCATCGTAACGCAGGCGGGCTGCCGGATTCAGATGGAAGAATCGCCGGGAATCAGAACGCTGGGAAACCGGGCCTCGTCGTAGAGACGCAGGTAGAAGTAACCAATCCCGGCCAGCCCGATCAGCAGACTTGGGTTCATCCCGCCGCCAGTCACACCACAGGGCCAATTCAATCCCGCGCGATGATAGAGTTCGATTCCGCGGACGCCCGACTGCTCGGCAGCGCGCATGTAAGTGCGCTCTCCCAACACGCGCGACGCGTAGATCAGGGATTCGGCATTTCCGCCGGCCCCGTGGCATAGGCAGTACGATTCTTGCCCCGGGATGCTGGCCGCGAGCGCCCGCGCGGTGGACCGGACCGCGGCTTCCGCCTGCGCCCGGATCTCCGGGTCCCGGGTAATTTGATAGGCGCGCAGCCGCCCGAGCGCGATGCCCGGCGCTCCATGACACCACGCGAGCGCGCAGTTGTAACGCGCAGTCCCATCCGGCCGCGTTACCGGCTGGCCGCGAAAATCCGGCCAGTTTTCGACGTCGGATTGAAACCACGACTGCTCGTAACGAATGCCTTGCATTGCGGCTTCGAGGAAATCGGAGCGCCCCGTACTCCGGTGCAGTTCGAGGAGAGCCCAAACAATGCCGGCGGTCCCATGCGAGAACCCCGTCAGGTCCGGCGCATTGCTTCCGGAAACCGGCTGCATGGTGGTCCACGACCAACCCGCGTCCCGCGGGTTCGCCAAGGAAAGAAGCCGGTCTCCCAGCGTGATGGCGCGCTCGAGCAGCTCCGGCCTGGAATATCGCGAGTGCAGCTTCAACAGCGGCGGGATCGCGCCGGCCATGCCATTGATGACATCCAGCATGTAAGGTCCCGGCTCGGCACGCAGGTGAGACGAAAGGGTTTCGAGCGCCTGCGTCACCAGTTCCGGCTGCTCCAGGGCGTCTCCGGCCGCCGCCAGCGCATCCGCGATTCCCACCGAGCCCGCATAATAGCTGAGCCTGGAGGATTCCGGCAACGTCTCCCAACGCGATAGGACCTGCGCCATCGCGCCCTCCGCGGTGGTACGAAGTAGGCGCTCGCCGGTCGCTTGATACAGCCGGGCAAGGAACAGCGCGATGCCGCTCGTGCCTCCATACAATTCGGGCGCGAAGGTGCGGTGGACCACCTGCCAGCTCCCCAGGCAGAACTCCATCACATCGCCCAGCCAGTTGCAGCGCTCGCTGTCCCAAAGCGCATCCCGGCACAGGCCGGCTCCAATCGCCGATGCCGCGTCAAGAAACTGTTGCCGGCCATCCGTCATAGGGCGGCGAACTCGGCTTCCGAGCAATAATGATCCACCGAGCTCAGCGACAAGTAAGGCGCTTCCAGCGGCACGCCCGCCGCCTCAAGTGACGCCTTGAATTCAGTCATGCGGGCTTTGTGCGATTGCAGCCGCTTCTGATAGGCGTTCCAGACGCACTCCGCCAGCATGCGGCACCGCAGCATCCCGAAACTCTGTCCATTTCCGGGATCTTCCGCCAGGGCCAGACCGGGCGCCAGCCGCTTGGCGAACAGCGGCGTGTAAGACTTCATGCGATTCCTCACGGTCCGATACACTTCGGCCGACAGACGCATCGCGATCGCCGCATAACGCCAGCCCGTAAACAGGACCGCCGAGTCGGCCCGCCGGTATTGGCTCCGATAGCGCAGCGTCTTGAATTGAAAGGGCACGCGCAGAGCGTTGAATCGCTCGGTGATCAAGCGCAGCAGCTCGGCAGCGCCCTCGGCTTCGAGATTCCAGTAGAACCTGACCAGCGTCTGATAGTCCTCCCAGGAAAGGGCGATCTCCGGCTGGACAATGTAGAAGCCTGGCTGGGAGCGGGTGTCTTCTTTCGACAGAAACGCCCGGATCCACGCGCCTGGCTGCGCCGGGACGTCCGGTTCCAGAAGCATGTACTCGCCCGGCCATAGCATCCGGCTCTGAGCTTCCTTCTGCGCATAGAGGCTGCCATTCGGCAGAAGTTGAGTCACCTTCCATCCATGGTCCCAGCGCTCGCGCGTCGCGTTGGCGGCGCTCAGCTCGATCAGGAGCGTGTCCAGCGGATCGGCGGTTCCGGGCGATAGATCGAGCGGCAGCCGGAACTCGCGCGAATAACACAGCGAGTACAACTGTCCTTCCAGACTCGCCACCAGCGGCGCCGGTATCGTTCCCGAAGCGCCAATTACGGGAAACCGCTGCCCTCCGATCGAGTACTCTTCGGGCGAGTAGATAAACACCGCATCGAAGATTTCTTTCAATCTGGATTCGAGCGTTCCGTTCATCTCAAATCCCCAGCAACAATCCCTAGCAACCCAGGGATCGCTTCATCCGGCCTCTGCAGCATGTTCAAGCTCACCTGCAGTTGAAACACGGCGTTGAGGCTTAACTGCGCCTGCTTGTTCATCCATTCGAAGACAGTCTGGAGCATGCGGGCCGCGGCCTGCATCACGGAGCGTTCGAGCCGCTGCCTGGCCGGCGCTCCTTCCAATTCCATGCTTCCAGCATAAGCGTGCCAGAAGGCGCGCATGGCGGGCTGAATGCTTGCGAGCGGAGTGCGGGCCTGTTGTTCCAGTTGCTCGGGGCTTAGACCCGGAGTTTGTGGCAGGGAGTACAGCCAATCGTTCAGGTACGCCTGAAACACGGAACCCACATCCCAGGCTGCATCCCCGAAGTCGGCCGTCTCCCAATCTACAAGCTTGAGATGGTAGGGCAACGCTTTGCCGCCAGGGAAATAGAGCGCGCAATTTTCGAACTTGATGTCACCGTGAATCAGCGTGCCGGTTTGCCAGGTGCTTCTTAGGATATCCAGCTTTTGTCCGAAATCCGGGTAACGATTGAGCGCCGTGTACATCTGCGCGTTCGCCGCGCTGAGCGTTCGCACCGCCTCGGCTTGGGTCTGATGAAACTGCAGAATCCAAGGTATGGCTCGCGGAAACATTGCGCTCCCGGCACCCTGACTGACGCCGCGGTGGCAGTTGCCGAGCGCCGACCCTAGCCTCTCCGCAATATCGACCGGATACCTGTTTTCCCTGGCGTAATACGCGCTCAGGCTTTCCGCATCGGGCAGTAACTCGATCACCAGCACATGGCTGATCCGGTCATAAACCTCCAGCTCCGGCGCAAGCGGAAGCAGGGCGGCAAAATTTGGGTCCTGGCGCATCAGTTCGTAACAAGCGGCCTCGCGTTCCAATGTTTCTATGCTGGCGGGCTGATCGGGTTGAATGTGCTTTACGAAGTAGCCGCGCCGCCCGGCGCGCAGGATCAGAAAGTTGCGATTCCGGCTGGTTCGTTCGAGGACCATAACATCTCCGTCGACGACCTCGGCGGGGGACAGCAGGCCGCGCGCAATCAGATAATGGACGATCGAATTTTTGGTACTAAGAATCAGCATGGATATATAAAGAAAAGGGGACGGATCCAGGTCCCGTCCCCTTATTCAAGCAGTCAGTTTGTGCGGTTGTCTACTCTACCCCGCCGCCTCCTCCCCCCGGATGGCAAGCGATGCTGGGGCAAGGCCCTAAGCTTGGGCAGGCCGGAATGCTCGGGCAGGCCGGAACAGTCGGGCAGACAGGATGCGTCGGGCATACGGCGGCCACGCTCGGGCAACCGCCGAAAGTTGTCGGCGGGAGACAGAGCGGCGGATGGGTCGGCGGGAAGCAATGGGGTGGAAGCGTGATCGGACACTGTGGAGGCAGAGTTGACTGCGGGCACAGCGGCGGATGAGTCGCTGGGATGCATTGGGGCGGAAGCGTGCCCGGACAGTGCGGCGGCAAAGTCAGTACCGGGCACAGCGGCGGGTGGGTGGGCGGGAAGCAGTGGGGCGGAAGTGTCGGCGGTGGACACAGCGGCGGATGAGTCGGCGGCAGGCACTGCGGAGGAAATGTCGGGTGGCACTGTGGCGGCAGAGTCGGCGGTGGACACTGCGGCGGATGGGTTAGCGGTAGGCACTGCGGCGGCAGTGTCGGGTGACACTGCGGTGGCAGAGTCGGCGGTGGACACTGCGGCGGATGGGTGGGCGGCAGACACTGCGGCGGCAGCGTCGGATGGCACTGCGGTGGCAGAGTCGGGTGGCACTGTGGCGGCAGCGTTGGATCGCACTGCGGCAGAATTGTGGGGTGCCCGCACTGGAATGGCGCGGTGATGCCGAACTCAACCCCGCCTTGACCCGGACCGCAAGCGATGCTCGGGCATGCACCTACACTCGGGCAAGCCGGAATGCTTGGGCACGGATGGCTCGGACATACCGCCTGGCTCGGGCAGATAGCGATCACGCTCGGACAGGCCAGGTGAACGCTCGGACACGCCCCGCTTAGGCTTGGGCAAACAACGTGAACACTCGGGCAAGCAACGCTGGGGCAAGCCACAAGAACGCTCGGGCAAACCTGGTGCACGCTCGGGCAAGCGATGCTTGGGCAAGCAACATGGACGCTCGGGCAAGCGATGCTCGGGCAGGCGACGTGCACGCTCGGGCAAGCGATACTCGGGCAAACCTGGTGCACGCTCGGGCAAGCGATACTCGGGCAAGCGACGTGGATACTCGGGCAAGGAATGCTTGGGCAAGCGACATGCACGCTAACCTGCGTGTGTCCCGCGCAACAATGTCCAACAGGGCAGGTGGGATGGTGCACAGTCGGGCACGCTACCTGGCTCAAGTGGGTCTCGCCTTCACAGCAACTCGGACCAATGGTGACCGGGCAGGGCTGGTGGCTGGGAGGCATCGGAGCGCCTCCACCCGCTTGTGGACCGGCGGCCTGTCCAGCTTCCCCGGAGGCCATCTCCGCTTGAATCGGGCCTTTCAGGAAGCTCTCGGGCTTATTCGAACTTCCTTCACTCGATTTATTTTCCTGTTTCGGCGAATCCCCCGATTTGGGGTGACTGGCCGACGTGTCTACGGGCTTCTTCGACTTAGGTTCGTTCATGGAATTCAACCTCCTGTTTGGCTGTTAGGCCCGGCACAGCGGGCGGAAAGGCAACATGTTCACGTTCGGCGGGAACGCACGAACGACCGCAGAACCCGAAGCCCTGACTCTCGCGCCGACTCGGGCGTTCTGCTTTTTTCCGGTTCGATCCTCTCTAGACACTAGCCTAGAAATACCCTCTTACGATAATCGGAATTTATTTTGAATACAAGAACGACATATTACAAAACTCTTACACCAAACTGTCACGTTGTGACGATCTAATAGAGGAGGGAGCCTGAATTGAGATCTATGGATACCGACGTTGCACGGTTTGTGAAGAGAGACGGAATCAATTGGGTTACGGTGATCGCTTTCGCGATTTTTCATCTGGGCGCTGTGGCTGCGCTCTTTTTCTTTAGCTGGCCGGCGTTCTTTACCGCGCTCGCTCTCTACTGGATCTCCCTGAGTTTTGGCATCGGAATGGGTTACCACCGTCTTCTGACTCACCGCTCTTATAAAGCACCGAAGTGGGTCGAGTATTTCCTGGCGATGTGCGGGACCCTGGCGCTGGAAGGTGGTCCGATCTTTTGGGTGGCGACGCACCGGGTGCATCATCAGTTCGCGGACAAAGATGGCGATCCACATACCCCGCGCGAAGGTAGTTGGTGGGCGCATATCATTTGGATGTTGGTTGGAAATGCCGGCTATTGCACCACCGAGGAATGCGCCCGCTATGCTCCCGACCTGGTGAAAGATCGCTTCCATGTCTGGCTATCGAAATATCATTATGTGCCGCTAACCGTTCTGGGCATCCTGCTAGTGGCGTTGGGTGGTCTGCCGTTCCTTCTGTGGGGCGTTTTTTTTCGCGTGACACTAGGGCTGCATGCGACCTGGCTGGTCAACTCGGCCACGCATCTGTGGGGCCGCCGCCGGTTTGCCACCCGCGACGATTCCCGCAACAACCTGTGGGTCGCGTTGGTGACGTTCGGAGAGGGATGGCACAACAATCATCACGCGCATCCGACCTCGGCCCGGCATGGACTGGCGTGGTATGAGATCGACATTACCTGGATGACGATCCGCCTGTGCCAGGCAATAGGTTTGGTTAGGTCCGTGCAAGAGGCCAGCGTGTCAGGTCAGACGGAACGAAAAGCCGCCTAGCGGGATATGATGTTTTATGCGCACTACTCTGACCATCGATCCGATAATCGCTCAGCTACTTCGGAAGCGCATGGCTGCGAATAAGCTAAGCCTTAAGGACGTCATTAACCAGACGCTTGCGGCAGGGTTGGAGGCAACCGAGGACAAAAAATGCAGCTTTAAAGTTGAACCGTTCTCCAGCGGTTACATGCCTGGAATCAATCCGGATAAACTGAATCAAGTTCTAGATGAACTTGACGTGGAAGCTTTCGCCGAGAAATACGGGCGATGATCATTCCGGATGTGAACATACTGATCTACACCCACCACTCCGACGATTTGCGACACGAAGCAGCCCGCGACTGGTGGGAACGGACCTTGACGCTGTCGCATCCGATCGGCTTGCCTTGGATAACGGTACTGGCATTCATCCGCATCACGACGCACGGGAAGATTCTGAACAGGCCCCCTCGTTCCTGCCGACGCCATACGCCGCGTTCGCAATTGGCTCGCCAGCCCGCAGGTACGGATCGTCACTCCCGGCGACGATCACGCTGAGATTCTCTTTCGCTTGCTGGAGCACTTGGGAACAGCCGGCAATTTAACCACAGATGCACACCTAGCGGCGCTGGCAATCGAGTACCAGGCTGAAGTTGCGTCAGTGGATACGGATTTCGACCGCTTTCCAGGGCTGCGCTGGTTTGATCCAACTCTGGCGTGAGCGGCTACTGGTTGTACTGAAACGCGAACTGCAGGCGGATCTGCTGGCCGGGAAACTCTTTCGGGAGCGGTGGAAAGGGGACCGACGCGCTGATGCCGGCTACCGCGGCTCGATCCAGGGCTTCGGCTCCGGATGGCATCGCGATGACCAGCTTGGGGACTCCTCCGCTGCGGTCGATCGCGAACTGCAACGTAACTTTGCCACGACGCCCTAGCCGGACGCTTTCCGGGATCACCGCGAACCAGTTGCGACGCACCTGGGCCAGGATGCGGATCAGGTAAGGCTTGAAATCGACACCCATCGGATCGCTCATCAACTCAAGCGAGCTCGCAGTCTTGCCCGGAGCAGGCGGCCGTCGTAGCATGTCGCCCAAGCTGGGGCTCTGATCGGCATCGCCGACCACGATCCCGCCTTGTCCGCCTCCCCGGGCGATACTGTGGAGCGCTTCTTCTACAGTCGCTTTGGGTACGGGGATCTTTGGCTGCCCGCCTTTGCCGGGAGCCGGACCGCTCTGGCCCGGCGTTTCCAATGCAAGCCTGGGCTTTTCCACTGGCTGGATCTGCGGTGCAGGAGGCTGTGCCATCGGAGATTGCGGAAACTCTTGCGGCGATCGCAGCGTTGCCTCAATACGCGGCTGTTCCGGCGGTTGCAGAACGGCCGGTGCCGGTTTCGGAGCGGGCGGGGCAGAAGTCCGCGGGGGAGCCTTAAACAGCTTCTGGGGCGCAACGGGGGGAGCCGGGATGCGCGGCGCCACCTGGCGCTCGGGCAACAGATTCTCGAGCTTCACCTCTTTCGCGACCTTGCTGCGATTGGGCTCCTTCTGGGTAAGCTTCGTAGGCGGCGCGATCAGCGGCGTTATGATCGTGTGGACCTGTGTGAGCTCCATGACCCGATCCGTCCGGCCAGCGTCCAGACTCAAAAGAACAATCAACAAAGAGACAATAACCACGTGCGCCGCAATGGAGCCTACGCCCGCGCGCAGGAGGCGCGAGGACGTTGCTGGCGCTTGCCAGTCAAGAAGTAGCTTCGGACCTGAATCGACCGGCGGTGTCATCTGGTGATGTAAAGACGTCGAATGCGGAAGCGAAGTTGCTGCTATGGAAGAGACCGCAGCCTTTGCCCGACAAGCCTTGTATGTTCTTCAATCTTATCAAGAATATCGAGAGCAGTATCCAGCGCGCGCAAACCGTCGCGGCCCGACACCAGTGGGGGTTCTCGCGTGGCAATGGAATGCAGAAAGGACTCGACCTCCAGCCACAAAGGCTCCTGCTTGTCGACGGCCACGTTCTCGAACCCAATACGCCGGTCAGCCGACACCGTGAAAGCGGCGATCTGCTGCCGTTCGTAGTCGAGCGAAACATACTGATGCGGCTGAAACAGGCGCAGTTTGCGGACGCGCTCCGTGGATACGCGGCTGGCCGTCAGGTTGGCGATGCAGCCGCCCGGAAAAGCCAGCCGGACGCTTGCGATATCGACCTTGTCCGAGAGGATCTTTAAGCCGGCGGCGCGTACCTCCGACGGAGTTTCCCCAACCAGGTGCAGCACAATATCGAGATCATGAATCATCAGATCGAGAACGACATCCACGTCCAGGCTCCGGGGACTGAACAGGCTCAGACGATGGACCTCGAAGAAGAGCGGCAGCTTCGCGATCTGTTCCAGCGCGGCCACGGCCGGGTTGAACCGTTCCAGGTGGCCAATCTGTAGAATGCACCCGTGCCGCTCTGCCATGGCCAGCAGTTGCTCTCCCGATTCGCGATCGGCGGCGATTGGTTTTTCAATCAGCAGGTCGATGCCATTCGAGAGCAGCATGCAACCGATCTCCGCGTGCAAGGACGTTGGTGCGGCAATCACGGCCGCATCCACACTTCCGGAAAGCTCACGAGCATCCGATAGAGGCACGCAATCGAACTCCGCTGCCGCGGCTTGTGCGCGCTCAGCGTTGCTATCGACCACCGCGGCCAGTTCCGCGTTGGGCGATTGTTTCAAAACGCGCAGGTGATGGCGCCCGAACGCGCCTGCGCCCACCACCGCAACTCTCAAGCTGACTCCTCCTCTGGCGCGTAGCCCACGATCGAGATGCCCGCCTGGTCCGCCTGCGCGATCATCTCCGCTTTATCGAGCAGCAGAGTTCGCCCCGCATCCACGGCCAGCAGCGTGGCGCCGGTTTCCCGCATGACTGTGATCGTGGCGCATCCGGCTACGGGTACATCGAATAACAGGTGCTTGCGCCGGCGCGAGCCCTTGACGAGAGTGAGCGGCTTGCCGTTAGCGAGTCCGGCGGCACGCCGCAGCATGGCATCCGTGCCTTCCATGGCTTCGATGGCGACGCAGGCGCGTTCAGCGATGGCGACGCTTTGCCCGACATCCATTCCTGAGAGCGCATTCGCGATGCGCCTGCCATAACTAGCGTCCTTTTCTTCGTTTGCCGAAGGCCGCCGCCTGGTCAGAACACCTGCCCCGGCCAGGAGTGGCTTCAGCAAAGCGGTCGAATCGACCAGCCGTATGCCTTCCTCTTCAAGCACTCGCATGACACCGCCAATCAACGCGTCGGTGTTCTTCTCTTTGAGCCCGGTCAGCAATTTGAGTAACCGCCAGTCGGGACGAATGGAGGAGAAGATGCTGGCGTGCTTCACCTGTCCTGCCATCATGACTTCGCGAATCTGTTCCTGCTTCAGGATTTCGACCAGCCGGCTGAGTTGTCCAATCGAAATCCAGTGACACTTGTATGCCAGCGCTTCGATCTCAACGGAGGTTTCTTCTTTAATCCCCACCGCGACTATCTCGTGGCCGAGTCCGCGCGCGGCTTCGAGCGCCAACAGAGGGAAGCGTCCACTACCCGCGATTAGTCCATAGCGTTTGCGGATTTCGCTGGCTGGCATCTACTTGATAAATCCCCGCTCCGCGGTACGCATGAACGCGAGCAGCTCTTCAATTTCCGGAGTAGACTCGATCTCCGCGCCGATCCGCTCGATCGCCTGGGAGGTGTTCAGTCCCGCTTTGGTGAGCAGCCGGAACGCCTTGTGAAGCGCCTCAATTGCCGCGCCATCGAAACCGCGCCGCTCCAGTCCCACTTTGTTTTCTCCAAATATTTTCGGATCGCGAGCGGTCACTGTTACCGAGAACGGCAATACGTCTTGCGTGATGACGCTGTAGCCGCCGATGATGGAGTGGCGTCCCACCCGGCAATACTGGTGTACTCCGCTGAAGGCTCCGATCACGGCCCAATCTTCTACGATCACGTGGCCCGCGAAAGTCACGGCGTTGGAGAGGACGGTCTGATTGCCGATCCTAACGTCATGGGCCACATGAACATAGGCCATCAACAGATTGTCATCCCCGATCTCCGTCAAGCGGCCGCCGCCTTCCGTGCCGCGATGAATGGTCACGAACTCCCGAATTTTGTTACGGTGGCCGATGCGCGTTTCCGAACGCTCGCCCTTGTACTTGAGATCCTGAGGGGCGGAGCCGATGGATGAGAACGGGTAGAAGATATTGTCACTGCCGATCCAGGTAGGACCTTCCACATAGACATTCGCCAGGAGGCGCGTGCCGGAGCCAATCTCAACTTCCGGGCCGACGATGCAGTACGGGCCGACTTCGGCGCAAGCGGCTACGGTGGCGGTGGGGTCGATAATGGCTGTCGGGTGAATCGGCATGCGAAGCCTCAGGAGGAGGCTTCCGCCTTATTGGCGAGCTTGCAAATGACCGTGGCTTCGGCAACCACGACCCCGTCCACCGTTGCAACGCCGAACATTTTAGCCACGGTAGACTTGCGCCTGGCGACCTTCATCTCGATTCGCAACTGATTGCCCGGCACGACCGGCTTGCGAAATTTTGCTTCCTCCACCGAAACAAGAAACACAAGCTTGTTCTTTCGATCGGCAACAGGAACATGATTCAGCACCAGCACGCCCGCCACCTGGGCCATCGATTCTACGATGAGCACTCCGGGCATCACGGGAAAATCGGGGAAATGACCGGCGAAAAAAGGCTCGTTCACCGTGACGTTCTTGATGCCGACGATGCGTTCCTCTTCAAGCTCCAGGATCGCATCCACCAGAAGCATGGGATAGCGGTGTGGCAGTATTTCGCGGATCGCCCGGATGTCGAAGACCGGCATGGAAACATTTATTATAACGAGTGTTCGCGGCGGATCTGCTCGGGGATGGCGTCGCTGGAAAGCTGATCGGGAAAGCTCACAATTCCTGTACACTGGATTGTGGCGAAAATCGTTGATCCCCGTACTCTACCAGACACGAAAATTGCAATTTCAGGGCTCAAAGAGCCGGTCTGCGACTTCGCTCCTTCAGATGACAGCGATCCACGAGAGGTGGACGTTTTTAACCGGATGATTCGCGATCTTCGGAATCAGAGTCCACCCGCCGCGCTGGACGCGCAGTGAACGTCCTGCTGCTCGATACGAACATCGTTTCTATCCTCTTCAACAGAAACCATTCTTTACGGCAACAGTGCATCCTTGCCGGCATCTGGCGATCTCATTTATGACCCGGGCAGAACTACTTCTCTGGCCCGCAGCTAACAATTGGGGCAACAGCGCCGTTCGGCTCTTGAACAGCATCTTGCGTTGTACACCACGTTGTATGCTGACGAGCCAAAACCAACGACTTACTGCTAACACAAAAGTAAGTGACATTGGCTGAGTACCTGCCCCCCACTATGGCTGGAAAGGAGAACGTCTATGTCAGAACACTCACCCTGCCCGGGAGGGTTTCCATACTGTCACGCCATATGTCACAGTTCAGAAAGCCGCCCAGCTAATTGATTTCGTGCAAGAGGCCTTGGCGCGGAGCAACTACTTCGGACCACCGGCTCGGCCGGCGGCATCCACTGCGAAGCCTGCATCCGAGACCAGTTCGGCAATAATTAGTACATCGCCACGCGGAGGCCCACGCGGAATTTCAGCCCCTCTCGGACTTTAACCAATGACACGCGCCATCCACCTATATGTGAGCGATGCCGACGCATCTGTAACAAATGCGAATATAGGCAACACATTCCCGAGTCTCGGCCGGTTTGCACCAGGAGAATTACAATGCCAAAGTATTTGAATCAGGAATTGGCCTTCGATGAGGTTCGCTGGGCGACTATGCGTAAGACCAGCCGCTATGATTCCCGTGCGTCCTTCAAAGGTGGGCCGAATAAAACTCTGCTCCCGGCCGGAACGCGGCTGTACCGTCTCGTGCATCTGGTAACTGGCAGATACTTCGACGGGGTTTGGTGGATTCCGAAGGAGGTCTTCCTTGAATTGCACGATGATGCGAATAGAAGCGGCCATGGCGGTGGTCGGCTATTCAGGAACTATGTAGCACAGTATATGGCACTCCCATCTGGCAATTTCCAACTCTGCGTTATCGAGATCGCCTTGACCGACAGTGTATATGCGTGGGTGGGACCATCAGCTCCGCTATTCGAGAGGCCCGGCGGCATGCAGCAGGTTTTTCTTCCGAACCTGGGCGAGCGCGGCGATCCACGCACGAGTTCGCACGCCAAGCTAGTACACACCTATTGGCTTAAATTGTAGGCTTGGCCATGCGGCGGGCAAACACGCGGTCCCGCCTTCCATTCTGTACCTAAGGGCTTGTTAGGAAATAACATTTCCATATTGGAATGTTTTGCGCTACCTTGAAGGCAGTGGAGAGCATTGATGGAGTCAAGCAGCGCTTCGCAGCCATAGCGGCTCTGCTGGATGAGCGGTCG
>JBPCOQ010000090.1:0-33156 GCA_051000095.1 Bryobacteraceae bacterium
GAGGACCGGGTGACCACCGGGTGACCACGTCGCGAACCTATAGCGCCCCTGGCGGGCATCGCGCGTCACAGCTAGCACTGAAACGACAAGACTTAGCACACCTGGAGCTTGCCAGCACCGGGCATTAGCACGTTCGATTCCCGTTAGCGCTACCATGTTTTCATAGGGTTACGGGTAATGCGCTGGCACGCGCTGGCACGCGCAGCCGGCCAGGGTCCCGTCGTTACTCGGATTCCCGCCGGAATCACGGTTCGCTTTCAGCCCGGAATCCCGTTCGTCTTCACCCCGGAACGCTCTTCGCGTGCACCCAGGAATCCCGTTCGCCTTGCCCCGGAATCCCCAGGATTATCACGGCAAGAGTTATCGCCGTGAAATCGGTCGCGAGTTGTTCGACAAGCTGATCGCGCCAGTGATCGACCGCACGCTCGGTCCTTGCCGCGACTGCATCCAGGACGCCGGAGTCACAGTCGCGCAGATCGATGAAGTAGTGATGGTCGGCGGCTCGACGCGCATTCCACTGGTGCGATCCGCCGTGGAGGCGCTGTTCCGATCCAAGCCGCACATCGAGCTCAATCCGGACGAGGTGGTTGCGCTCGGAGCAGCCGTGCAGGCTGGGATTCTCCGGGGCAGGTGGAAGACAAGCTGCTTCTGGACGTCACGCCGCTTTCGCTGGGGATCGAGAGCATGGGCGGCGTCGTCTCCAAGCTGATTCATCGCAATTCAACGATTCCGGCCAGCGCGACCGAAAGCTTCACCACCGGTGTCGAAGGCCAGACCAACGTCTTGATCCATGTCGTGCAAGGCGAGCGCGAGCTAGCCAAGGATTGCCGCAGCCTGGCCCGTTTCGACTTGAAGGACATCGACCCGATGCCCGCCGGGATGGCCCGGATCGAAGTGCGTTTTCTCATCGACGCGAACGGTATTCTGAATGCCACGGCGCGCGATCTCCGGACCGGCAAAGAGCAGAGCGTGGACGTGAAGCCGTCCTATGGCTTAACCGACGATCAGGTGGAGCGGATGATCCTGGAGTCATTTGAAAAAGCGGAACAGGATTTCAAAGACCGCCAGGTGCGCGAAGCTCGCGTGGAGGCGGACACGATTCTGGCAGCGACGGAAAAGGCCCGCCGCGGCGATATCTATTTCGACCTGAGTGACGAAGAGCGCTCCGCCATCGACAAAGCCGTGAACGAGCTGCTGCTGGCCTATCATTCCGAGACTCATGGGTTGATTCTCGACAAGATCGAGCAGTTGAACCAGGCGACCATGAAGTTGGCGGAAAACATCATGAACACCGCGGCGCGGGGAGCGCTGAAAGGCACCAAAATTTAATGCCTGCACTCACCTGGGACCGCACCGACGACATCGCGCTCGCCCTCGCCGAGAAGTTCCCGGAGGTCGACCCAACCCATATCCGCTACACCGACATGCACCAATGGATCACCGAGCTCGAGGAGTTCCAGGATGACCCGATGTCATCCACCGAAGGCAAGCTGGAAGCGATCCAGATGGCGTGGCTCGAAGAGTACCAAGAGAGCCACTGATGAACGCCTTGCGCTTGTTTCCTCGGCCGCCGCACGGGAAAAGGAAAGCTGGCGTACGGCGGCCGAACATTCTTCCCTCGGTTCAATAGACGGATGCCGGTGGTGATGGGTTGCCAGTCTACATCATGGCGGTGGGCGGGGCTGGCTCGTCCGGACTTCCCGCGCTCGAGATTGGCATGCGGATCATGAGGAAGCCGAGTAGCAGCATGACCGCCAATCCGGCCAGATAGCTCGGATTTTCGAAGATTTTGGGCATTGGGTTCGGCACGAATTGCAGGCCAGCCCAGACTAAGCCCAGGATCGCTTCGCCGGCGATCAGTCCCGAGGCGGTCAAGACTCCCGCGTTCTCCACTCTGGCGCGTTGCCCTTCGTTGAAGCCCCTACGCTGGTTGACCTTCTCGGCGATGGAGCGGATCACGCCGCCGATGAAGATCGCGAAGGTCGTCTCGATCGGAAGATACATGCCAACGGCGACTAACATGGGGCTCTTTACCTGCAGCATGATCATCGCAATCCCCATCAGAATTCCGACGCAGACTAGCGGCCACGCCATATCGCCGCCCACGATGCCCTGGGCGAGTACCGCCATCAGACCGGCCTGGGGCGCGGACAACTGGCGATCGCCGAAACCGGTGCCGCCACTTCGGATGTTGCCCTCGTGAAGCAAGAGCAATGGCCAGTACATCACAGCCGCCGCGACGACCACCGCGATCAATTCGGTGATCTGGATGTAGCGCGGTGTTCCGCCGAGGATATAGCCGACTTTGAAATCCTGCAGCAGCTCACCCGCGACCGCGGATGATACGCATACGACGGCGGCGACCCCGAGTACCGCGGCCACGCCACCGGTACCCGAGACTCCCATGGCGACCAGCAGAAGCGCGGCGATGATGAGAGTGGAGAGGGTTAATCCCGAGATGGGGTTATTCGATGAGCCAATCATGCCGACCAGATTCCCGGACACGGTCGCAAAGAAAAAGCCCATGATCAGCATCACGATGCCGGCCACCACGGCGACCACGATTTGGCCCGAGAGATAGAAATACAGCACGATCATCAAAGCGAACATCAGGGCGATCAAGCCGAAGACAACCTTGAAACTCATGTAGCGCTCGGTGCGTTCGAGCCCCGCGGTCTGCTCCGGCGTCTGTTTCAGCTCGGAGAATGCGCGCCGCAAACCGGTAGTCAGATTGGCGCGCATCCGGTACAACGTGTACGCCGCACCCACCAGCATGCCTCCGACCGCGATGGGACGCACGATGTAGCGCCAGACCCCCGCGGCGATGGCGGTCCAACTGCCGCCGGCGCCGGGAGGAAGAAAGGTCTGCAATTGCGGACCGAGCAAAAAAATAAGCAGGGGCACAAGCAATCCCCAGGCGAGCACGCCGCCCGAAAATTGCAGCGCAGCCAGCTTGATCCCGATGATGTATCCAACGCCAAGATAAGCAGGGCTGACGCTCGGCGCGGCAACGGAGCTGGCGCCGCCCGCGGTGACGATATTGGTGCTGCCCGCGGCCCCGAGACGCACGCGGCTGCGCCCAAGCTGGCCGATCGGAAAGTTGACGTCCATGTCGGCCGCGAACAGTTGAAACCTCCCGAGCAAATAGATGATGCCACCGATGGCGATGTTGTAGAACAGAAACTTGGCCGCTTGCGCGCCGCGCTGTCCGGCTTTGTGAATTTCGGAAGCCGCGACGGATTCCGGAAAGGGTAACTCCGGGTCCTCCACCATCACTCTGCGAACCAGCGACACAAACAGCACGCCGAGCACTCCGCCCACCATCATCAACGCGGTCGATTTTCCATAGGCGGCTTGCGGCGTGAAGGCCGGCCAGGCCTTGGCGATTACGAATGCGGGGATGGTGAAGATCGCGCCGGCAGCGACGGACTCGCCAATGGAGCCGGCCGTGCGGGCGATGTTCTCCTCCAGAATGGAGCCTTTCCAAATGCGCAGCACAGCCATGCCAATGACGGCGGCCGGATAGGTGGCCGCGATCGTGATGCCGGCGCGCAGCCCGAGGTACGCATTGGCAGCACCCAGAATGACCGTCATGACGAGGCCGAGCAAGACCGCGCGCAGGGTGAACTCGCGCATTTTCGCGCCTTCGGGAACAAACGGGCGGTGCCGTGGCTCGGTCATCGGTAAATCATAGCAGGCCGCGAATGAACGCAAACGAACGCGAATGGGGATAATATTCAAAGCATCATGACCGACAAAGCTTATATCGATCCCAAGCTGTACGAATACATCCTGGCGCACTCTGTTCGGGAATCGGATCCGCTGCGCAGGCTGCGCGAGGAGACGGCCGCGCGCCCGAATGCAGTGATGCAGATTTCAGCCGACCAAGGGCAGTTCTTTGCTGTGCTGGTGCATGCCTTGCGAGCTCGCAAAACCCTTGAGATCGGGGTGTTCACGGGCTACAGCTCGCTGGCCGTGGCACTGGCGCTCCCGGCTGATGGCAAGCTGGTGGCTTGCGACAACAATGCGGAATACACGAGTGTCGCGCGGCGCTACTGGCAGGAAGCCGGGGTTGCGGGGAAAATCGAGCTTCGGCTCGCGCCCGCGGCCGATTCGCTAAACGCGCTCATTCGGGAAGGCCAGGAGAACACTTTCGACTTCGCCTTCATCGACGCCGACAAGACCGGCTACTCGGAGTATTTCGAGCTGTGTTTGAAGCTGGTGCGGACGGGAGGCATGATTGCACTTGACAACATGCTGCAATCGGGTAAGGTGATCGATCCGAATGCGGACGACAAAGACACCGCCGCGATTCGGGAGTTGAACGAAAAGCTGGCTAGCGACCGGCGAGTACTGGTGAGTCTGCTGCCAATCGCGGACGGGGTGACTTTGACCGTGAAGCGATAACGGCATTTTAAACTGGAATCCTATGAAAATCGCAGAAACCCTTCTCCTGGACTTTGAGCCCGAAATCGCGAACACGCGCCGCATACTCGAGCGCATACCCGAAAACGACCCGCAATGGAAACCGCACGACCGGTCCATGCCCATGGGCCGGCTTGCGCTCCACGTGGCCCGTCTACCTGATTTCTGCACGCGCATCCTGACAACCGAGGAACTGAATATGGATCGGGAAAAATTCCCCGACATCCGCTTCGAGTCCACGGCACACCTTCTCTCGGAGTTAGCCCGGACGGCCGCGGAAGCCCGCTCTCACCTCATCGCCAGCTCCGACGAGGAACTCGGAAAGCATTGGAAGCTTATCTTCAAAGGCCATGCCGTCGTGGATCAACCCCGCATGGTCCTCTATCGCACGATGTTCCTGAACCACCTGGTTCATCATCGGGCCCAGCTCACGGTGTATTTGCGCCTATTGGACATCAAAATCCCTGGCCTCTACGGCCCCTCCGCCGACGAAGCTTTCGGTTAGCTATGCGCGCTCGGGCACCGGCTCTGGTTCGCGCAATCTGGTGGCGGCTCGCGGACCGTGATGTTGGAACACCCACACAATACATCCAAGAATCATCGCGAGGAGTGGATCGGTAATCTCGGCGGTCCTGCCCGGTAGGTAGATCTGGGCTGCCTCGATCGCCGCGAGTAAAGACGCAATCAGCACCGACGAAATGATCAGACGCTGACCGCTGGCCCAGAGTAGCCACACGGAGGCGCCGTACCAGAAGCCCTTCTCGCACAGAAGAACCAGACCGTGTTCCCACTGCGATTGTAGGAGCGAGAGGAAAGGTATCCAGGAGAAATGGCCGCGGCCAGTGAACTGGAACGGATGAAGCCCTTGAACGGCCAGAAGCAAGATCATCATCCCGGCAACAATAGCGGTGCGCCATTCGAGTCTACATAGAATCAGTTTCCAGATGATCAGCGCAGACGCCACTCCGGCCAGTTCGGAGTAGGTGGGCTGCCGTTGTTCGATAAAAATTTTCGCTGGCGCGAGAAGACTCAATGACAGCAAGACGCGCCACGCCCATTTTGGATCGTAAACCGCTTCGAGCAGGCGCGCTATGGCCAACCAGGCGATCAGGCTGACGAGGAATTCTACTCTCGAGAGGTGCGTGGGAGAGAGAGCGTGAACTTTCGCTGCAATTTTGAATGTCAACGGAAATATTGGAATCGTCTGAAACCCGACCCAAAGGTAGACCAGCATCAGAGGCCCGGACGCATGGAAGCGCCGCTCTTCCATCGGACGCCGGGAGCTTGAGCGCAAGGATGCCCGGAAAAAGAAGCCAAGCAGGACACCCGCCGCCGCGCTCACGGTGTTGCACAGCAGATCGACAGCGCTGCAGTTTCGAGTTTTATCGAAGATCTGCGTCATCTCCACCGACACGGAAAGAACAAATCCGAGAGCGACGGGTCCAATGACACGCAGGCGCCTATGCTCGCCCTTGTCGAGCGCCATGTAACCGAACATGCCAACCGGAATGTAGAGCAGCAGGTTGACGACGATGTCCGCCATATCCAGGGCACCGCGCTGGTTTGGCCAGGAGTGCAGCAAGACCCAAAGCGGATTGCCGGTGGCATGGGCGGGATTATATTGCCACGGCCACAGCGATCCGTACAGGATCAGAACGATTGCGATGACGAGAATACGATACAAAACGAATTGCCTACGGGCGCGCGCCGAGGCCGCCCTTGAGATCGTGCAGCAGGCTCAGCATCGGGGGAACCAGTGTGACCACAAAGAGCACCGGGAGAATAAAGAGGACGATCGGGAACAGCATCTTGATGCCGGCCTTGCCGACGGCTGCTTCAGCGCGCAGCCGGCGGCGCGTGCGCAGCGAGTCGGAGTACACCTTCAGCGCCTGCGAAAGGCTAGTGCCAAAGCGCTCGCTCTGAACGATCATCGCGGAGAGCGATTTAATGTCCTCAATGCCGGTGCGGCGCACAAGCTGCTGGAACGCTACGCTGCGCTCCTGGCCCGCCTTGACCTGCATAACCACGGTATAGAATTCGGCGGCAAGCTCCGGGTAGATGTGGTCCATCTCTTCGCTGACGCGCGACATGGCCTGATCGAGCGCCAGACCGGTGCCGAGGACAATACCGAGCAGGTCCACCGTATCCGGCAAGGCATCTTGCAGCTTTTGCCGGTAGCGACGCACCAGGCGGTGCAGGATCTGCGGAGGGAGCAGCCATCCCAGGATAAAAGCGGCGATCATTGCACCGAAACGCGGAGCCATGTCATTGTTGCGCTGGAAATAAAGCATCGTGCCCAGGCAGGCGATCATAAACATCGTCTGGCCGAGGGCATACAGCGCCAGCGCCTGCTTCTTGCGGATACCCGCTTGTGCCAACTCTTTTTCCGTTCCGCGCAGCCACTCGTCGCCGCCCGGCACCAGGCTCGCCAGATACAGGAAGCTGTTCAGAAATCCACCGCCGCCTTTTCGTCGAGGCGCACGGCTGGCCGCGGCCGCCATGGCATGCGATTGTAGTTCGTCCAGCCGATCGCCCAGTGGATCTTCCTGGTTGGCGAACAACTGGTACCCGGACCACCCGAGCGCGGCGATGGTCACGAACGCAAATACAAAGAACAGTACGGGTATCATCGCTTTTAGAATTTCGGATTCGCGATCTTGCGAATCACCAGGATGCCGACGATCTCGGAGACGATCGCGTACGTGAGAAACTTGCTGCCGGTTTCATCGGTGTAGAGCAGTTTCATATATTCGGGCTTTAATATCCAGAACCCAAGCCCCACTACGATCGGCATGACGCACAGCAATCCGGCAGAGAAGCGCTGCTGGGCTGTGGCGGCCTTCATCTTGGCGGAGAGGTTTAGACGCTCACGCACCAGCAGCGCCAAGTTCTCGAGAACCTGCACCATGTTCGCGCCGGTCTGGCGTTGCAGGATGAGTCCGGTAACGAAGAATTTTAAGTCAACCAGCGGAATGCGCTCGCCCAGGTTCCTTAAGGCGTCTTCAATCGGCGAGCCGAGCGCCAACTCCTCAATCACCTTCTTGAATTCCATACGCACCGGATCGACTGTCTCCTGCGCGATAGTTTCAAGGCCGCTGTGGATGTTATGGCCGGCCTTCATCGATCGGTTGAACAGGTCGATGGCGTCGGGCAGGTTTTCTTCAAATTTCCGCATGCGCTTGGTGCGAGCGCGGCGAATGTAGAGAATGGGCGCTGCTCCGGCGGCCAAGGCAATGAAGACGCGCAGAATCCCGAACTTCATTCCGAACAGGCCGAATAAAAGATACGAGCCCCCGGCCAGCAGGATGCACAAGGCGACCACTTCGGCCGCGCGATATTTCAAATTTGCCTGGTGGATATAGGTCTGCAGGCGGCGGAGCACGCCGACCCATCCGACGAAGTCTCCCAAGTACGCAAGTGAGCCGCGCTGCTCACGCCGCAGCAGGTCCGGAGCGCCCTTGGAGCGGGTTCCGGTACGGGCTCGAAGCTCGCGCAGCCGGCCGGCCAAGACCTGCTGCTGCGCTTGTTGAGGAATCGCGAAAAGATAATAAGCCGCCGCGAACAAGGCACCCGTGAAAATCAGAAAGGCCGCGAAGAGAAACATGGCTACCGGTCCTTCACCTCATATTGCTCGTGGAAAATAGATTGCGAAAGATGAATGCCGTAGGATTTCAGGCGGGCCAGGCAGGCCGGCTTGGCGCCCGTGGCGACGAATTTGCCGAGGATCTTGCCACGCTGATTCACGCCCGTCCGCTCAAAGGTAAAGATGTCGGTCATGGCGACCTGGTCGTTTTCAATTCCGGCAACTTCGCTGATGCCGGTGAGCTTGCGCGTCCCGTCCACCAGGCGTGCCGCATGCACGACGATGTTTACGGCAGAGGTCAACATCTGCCGAATCACATGGTCCGGGATGTGCTGGCTGGCCATCATCACCATGGTCTCCAGCCGCGAAAATGCATCGCGGGCGGAGTTGGCGTGGGTGGTGGTCATTGACCCATCGTGGCCTGTGTTCATGGCCTGCATCATGTCCAGCGCTTCGGGTCCGCGGCACTCGCCGATGATAATGCGATCGGGGCGCATGCGGAGAGCGTTGATGACCAGATCGCGCTGGGTGATCGCTCCCGCGCCTTCAATATTCATGGGACGGGTCTCCAGCCGGACGACGTGAGACTGCTGCAGTTGCAGCTCGGCGGTGTCTTCAATCGTGACCACACGCTCTTCTTCGGGGATAAACCGCGACAGAGTATTCAGCATGGTCGTCTTGCCGGAGCCCGATCCGCCTGACACGATCACGTTGAGCCGCGCTTCCACGCAGCCACTCAGAAAATCGAGCATGCCGGTGGTGAGCGTCTCGTTTTTGAGCAGGTCCTCCGTTGAAAGCAGCTTCTTGCCGAAGCGGCGGATCGAGAGCACCGGACCGATGAGCGAGAGTGGCGGGATCACGGCGCAGACACGGGAGCCGTCCTCGAGGCGGGCATCTACGATGGGCGAGGAATCGTCGATTCGGCGGCCAATGTTCGAAACGATCCGGTCGATGATCATCCGCACGTGTGCCTGATCTTTGAAGCGCACACTGGTCTCCTGAAGCTTGCCGCCGCGCTCGATGTACACGTTGTCGAAGCCGTTCACCAGGATGTCGCTAACGGTCGGATCCTTGAGCAGCGGTTCGAGTGGCCCGAGACCGAAGACCTCATCGAGCACCTCTTCGATCAGCCGCTCGCGCTCGGTGAGGGTCATCGGAATGCCCTCTTCGGCAACCAGACGCTCGACAACGTTGCCGACCTGCTCGCGCACGCCTTCTTTATTGAGCGACTTTAACTGATCGGGCGAAAGTGAATTCAGCAGCTTGGCGTGGATCTTCGATTTAATCGAGAACCAGCGGTCAGCGCCAGTGCCGGGACGGGGCAGGGTGCGGGAAGCCATCAGAGACAATCCTTAGAAGCCGCAAATACACGCGAATGAACGCAAACAAAACGAAAAAAATTTGCGTTCATTTGCGTGCATTCGCGGCTCATGCTGTCTTCGCCGCCTCAGCTTTGCGGCCTGCCGCCTTGTCTACGAATGCGCGGAAGGCTCGATCCAGATCTCCCGCGGCTTGGCGGTCGGACACGAAGGGGCGTGCTTTGTTGATGGCGCCGAGCACGGCGGGGGAGGGCGGCACTCCATAGAATATGGGCTGGTTTAGTGTCTGCTGAATCTGCTCCAGGGTGGCGTAGTTCGGGTTGCTTCGCTTTTGGTATTGGTTGACGATCACTTTCAACTGGTCCTGGCTAAAGCCCATTCGCATGAGCGCCGCGATGTAGCGCTGGGCATTTCGGATCGTAGGGAATTCCTGCGTCGCCACCAGGAAAATCACGGTCGAGCTTTGAAGGGCGCCCATCACCAGATCGTCCCCGAGGTCTTTGCCTGCATCAATCACGATCGACTCGTACTTCTCGACGAGAAATGTCGCGAATTCGCGCAGCATCGCCTCGGTGAAGCTGCCGCGGTGCTCGATCGAATCCGGTGGGCCAACCAGGAAGAAGCCGAGCGGGTCCCGCGTTACGAAGCCTTCAAAAAGAGCCTGATCCATGCGGGAAAGATTTTCACCCACCTCCTGCAAGGTGTACTGAGGCGCGGCGCCGAGTTGCATGGCGGCGTCGTTGGCCGTCCAATCCAAATCGAGCAACACCGTATTCTGCTTGCGTTGCGCGAGCACCGCGGCGAAATTGACGGCCAGCGTGGTTGTGCCCACGCCGCCTTTCGCGCCGAGAAAAGTGTAGACCTTGCCGAGTTTGCTGACACCGGTTGCGACGCGCCGGGGCGCACGCTCCAGCCGCGCCACAGCATCCCGGAACTCCAGGCGCTTGACGGGCTGAACCAGGTAATCGTTGGCGCCGGACCGCACGGCGGCAATCACGACATCGCCCTCGATGCCATAGTTCGACGCGACCACGTAGAGATCGGGCGCGGCCTGCTTCACCTTCTCAAGAACCTTGAGGCCGCCCTCCGGGTCGTTTGCGATATCCACTACGAGTGCGGCGTCGGGATTGCGCTCTAGGTCTTGCAGCACGCGTATATAAAGATTCGCGCTGACTTCGGGATACTCGGCCGCGACTTTGGCGTTCTGGACATTGAGCAGGTTCTCACGAATCATCTCGCGAAAGTGGTCGTCGGAAGAAGCAACAAGTAGAACGATCGGCATGATTTCCTAGGGCTGGCAAAAGCCCTGCTCCGGATCGCACCCGGCGCTTTCTATTGCAACGGAGGTCCGGAAATCGGGCATCTGCACCGGCGGTATTCCGAGATAACCCACGAAGTTGCGGAACTGGTAGTTGACTACGCGCACGGTCACGGCGTCGGGCACGCACGAGGCGCTGCACTCAGTATCGCAGGTGAAGTCGGCCAGCGTTCCACTGGCCGGATCGCGGGAGAAGTAGTTGACCTGGATGTCGGCGGTGCCATTGGTAAATTGATCGCGATCGATCATCAAAGGAACATTGGTCCTCATGTACGTGATCACGTTATCGGCGCTCGCCTGCCAGCAGTGGGTAGCGGCGTATCGGGCGCCATCGCGGGTTAAGTCGGTGACGCTGTGCCACACCCAGAGCATCTGCGCGAGATAGATGATGCCGAACGTAAGGGGAATGATCACGCCGACGGTGAGAATGGCGTACTCGACGGTAGACTGCCCGCGCTGTGGCACAGGCATTCTTGCCTGTGTTGCACTTCGACGGTCTCCGTTGCCTTGCCGCACCCTACGTTCCTCCGTACGGCACCCGCACTACCGGGCGCAGCGGGATGGGGTCCATGGGGATCAGCGGGATGTGCGGTGTCACGGGGTAGCCGTTGGGAATGCTCACCACGATAAAGTCCGGTGGAACTCCGCCATTCGCGGTGTCGCAGCCCGGCACCGAGCAGGCGCATTCACTGAGGGCTCCGCTGGTAGGATCCACCTGTTCCAATCGCACGCTGATCTGGTCGGCTGTCAGATTCCCGATGAGCGGCGCCGTACTGGCATCGCTCGACCCATTCAGCACGTAGGCCTTTGCCGCGGCTACGGTGGGATCGTTGTCATCGCAGAAATTTACGCCTTGCTGCGTGCCGAGAACGCGCGCCAAGCCGTACAGCACCTTGTGCACGGCGTAGTAGGTGTAGGCGATGCGGCCAATCTCCAGAGTGCCCATCAACAGAAGAATCAGGACGGGCAGCATCAGTGCCGTTTCGAGGGCCGCCGTGCCGCGTTGCTTATTGATGGAGCACCACCTTGCCCGGCCCCGCCGTGATCTGGCAACCGTCGAAGCGGCCCTGCTTCACCGGCACAACGCTCCCAATGTAGAGCACGATGAAACGGCCGTCTGTATCGGCCGGATCCACATCCACTCCGTTTAGATTGGGCTCGACGAGGAACTGGCGAAACCCCAGCACGGTCATGCTGCCGGTCGCATTCAAAGTATCGACGATTGGAATCGTGATCACTCGCCGGCCGCTGCCGGCATAGGTTGAATAGGTGTCAATGCTCGAAACATCTGTGTCCGGATTGTAGATGCCGCTCAGAGTGCCGATGTCCGGGATGGTTTGGCATGCGGTGGGCGGGCTGGCTTCGAAGCGCGAAGTCAGGCCGCACACAGCGGAAGTCACGGTAGGAGCTACGCGGTTGACCGCGCACGCGACAGGCGCCGCGGCCGCCCAGATGGTCTCCGCGGTGTTGATCATAAAACACGCCTGAGTGCTATCGGTATTGCCGGGCAGCCCATTTGCGCCGATACGGAAGAGCTGGGAATTCTCGTCGGCCAAAACCGTGGCAGCGGTGTTCAGCCGGTTCAGCAGCAAATATTGAAGACGCGGCGGCGCGCCCTGCAATCCCGAAGGCACGGGGTTCCCATTACAGGTATAGCCGAGCGTGTACTTAGTGTCGGCGACGAACCCGAAGTCCGTGGTGTCGCTTTGATCGAGGGCGGCGATAGCGAAGTTCTCGATGCCGCACGCCGTGCAGAGCGGAGCGCTGATGCCTGCTACGGCCTGTACCGCCACGGGAACTTTACCTTCGGCCCCGCCCGGCAAAAAGCGCCAGAAGGTGAGTGGCGCATCGGCCGTAATCGTAACTCTGGCGTGCCGGGAAGTGGCGCCACCGCCGCTCGAATCTGAGCCACTCAGCGCGTCCTGCAGCGTTGCGAAGTAGCCGGGATCGGGCGCATTGCTCGAGAGAAAACCGTTGGCCTGCCCGATCGCCAGCTCGCCGAAATTGTACCGGTTGCCAACGCCGCTCGAGGTGTCGATGGCAAGTTGCGCGGCCGCTGAGGCGTCAGCGATTCCTTGATCGGTTCCGATCAGCTTTTGCGCCGCGGCCAGGGCCATTGAGCTGGCGGCAGTCTTCAGCTCACCGCGGATCAGGTACATCTGGCCAAGGTCGACCGCGAAGCCGATGAATCCGAACAGCACAGGGACCAGAATCACCAGGAGCTGGATGGTGGTGACCCCGCGCTCGGTCCGGTGGCACAGGCACGATCGTGCGCAAGCGCATTCTTGCCTGTGTTGCACTTCAACGGTGTCTATCACAGGACCACACAGGCTCGAAAGCCTGTGCCACAGTTATGGTTCCTGGTGTCCACGAGGTCCTACAAATTCCGGCGCTTTCACGCCCTTCTTCTTGTCGTTCTCCTGCTCAACGGTTGGAAGAAACGGCACCTCCACCAGCGGCATCCGCGGCTTTTCACCGGGCGCCAGAGGACGGACGAAGTGGGGCGTGATCACCACCAGCAGTTCATCATTGCTCTTTTGTGTCGAGCGGCTCTTAAACAAAGTACCGAGAATCGGAATATCTCCCAAGCCTCGAACCTTGTTCAAAACCTGTGTCACCCGATTGTCGATCAGCCCCGCAATCGCGAACGTTTCGCCATCTTTCAGAACTACCTCGGTCTCCGCGCGGCGCGTTGTCAAAGCCGGAATCAGGAAACCCTGCAATTGAACGGCATTTGTAAAATCCAGCGAGCTGACTTCCGGGCTGACCTTGAGATAGATCGACCCATTGGTGAGGATGGTCGGCGTAAAATCAAGCTGCACGCCGAACGGTTTGAATTGCACAGTCACCACTGGTGCGGTCGCGCCGCCGGTAGTCGTTGAGGTGATGGTCGGGAACGGGAACTGGCCTCCGGCGAGAAAGCTCGCGGTCTTACCTTCCACCGCAATCAAGTTCGGCTCAGCCAGAATCTGCAGAACGTTGCGGCCTTGCAAGGCGCGGATCGTCGCGCCAATATTCAAATCCGCTCGAAAATAAAACAGGTTCAGGATATCCGCAAAATTAACAGTGGTATTCGAGAAGTCCTGATTCTGAAACTGAAGCTGGCTGAAGCGCGGCTGCTGAAACTGCTGCGTGCTGGTTTCGCCGATGCCGCCGGGATTGCGGCTGAAGAGGTTGAAGCCGAAATCGGAAAGCCGGGAGCGGTCCACGCTCGCAAACTTCACTTCGAGCATGATCTGCCGTGGTTCCGTTGCGGCCGGCGTCTCTAGCAGATTAACGACCGTCTTGGCGTGGGTCGCTGCCAAAGCCTGCAGGCGTTTGCTCATGTCCGGGTTCGTTACCGAGCCGGTGAGTACTAACGATTCCGGAGTGCCATTCACAGCAATCTGCGCGCCGGCAATGGTCTTCAACTCCTGCCGGAGCGAATCGAGATCGCTGGTATCGGAAATGACGTTGATCTCGTAGCGCATCGGAGAAGCGCCGGTTTCCCAAACCACAACAGTTGTCTTGCCAACCCCCTTGGCATTCAGCATCACTTCGCGCGGAGACACAACAATGGCGTCGGCGATCTTCGGCTCCGCGACGGCTACCCGCAGAACCTCGTTCGAGAACTGCAGCAGATTGCCTTTACCGACGGTCAGACTGATCGCGCGACTGGCAAGCGAGTCGCTCGTATCCGCCATCGCACAGGCGAAAAACAGAGCGGCGACCGCGATTCTCATTGAAAGACTTCCTGAACATGCTTATCTCCACGAAAAACATCCACCACCAACCTCGGCTTGGGCGGCTCCTTTTTCTCTTCTCTCGGCTTGGGACCGGTCAAGTTGGCCCACACCTTGGGATCCTGCACGTTCGGAACATTCACGCGGCGGCCGCGCTTCAAACTCTCCGGATCGATATCCAGTGCCTCGGCAGTAGTGGGACCGGACCCGTCCGCCGCGGAGTGATCGAGAGGATTGCGCAGGCTCAAGCCAATCTTGCCCTGGTTTTTGGCGAGCTCAATTTTGCGGGCTTCTTCGGGCGTCACGAGCAGCGTCACCGCCTGATTCTGGGGGTGCGATGCTTTGGGGTCGATATTCGCATTCTGTGAAACTTCGGTAGCCCGTCCGATCGAGAGCACCACAATGTCTTCGAGAATCGTGCTGGTGAGCGCTTCCGACATTGAGCCGGCCCGGGTGAACAGCACATCGACGTGCGAACGCGGCTGGATCAGCCCAGCGACGCCGCTGGTATCGTTGATCTGCACCGAGATGGCGCGCTTGCCCGGATCGATGGTAGCGGCCAATCCTTCCGCGCGGGATGTACTTGTAAGTTTGGCGTTGGTCAGCGTCTCATTGGTGTTCACCGGGAACAGCAGCACGCGATCGATCGCGGACGGCTCATCCAAGACGGCGGTTCTGGGCAATGCTTTCTCAGGAACGTGGACCAGGCGGATGTCGGATTTCTTCAACCGTGTTCCGGCGGGCAGGTCGCGCGTGACGGCCACGCACGCAATGGTCTTCTCGGTCTTGGGAGCTTTCGTCGTCTGCCAAAGGAACCAGGTGAGCAGCGCCGCCGACAGCCACGCCCCCCCGAAAATCAGTAATGCCTTCCTACGATCCATAGTTATCTCTTAATTGTGGGGCAGGTTTCCGGCCTGCCCGGCTCCCGATCGCAGGCCGGAGACCCGCGCCACGAGCAACACCGCGACGTCGTCCCGGAACAACACCTTCCACCCGTCCTGCTCCAACGCCGGAACCAGCGAATAGTCCACCGGCAGCAACGCATGCGTAAAGCGCCAGCGGGCCACCAGATCCTTCCACCCTGGACGGACTTCCAATAGCCGGATGTATTGTTTCATAAACCCACTGCCGTAGAAATCGCTGCGTCCATCGAAGAATACCTTCGGGGCGCCATTGAATCGATAGATCAAGTATCCGCCGTATTTGTCGGGCGAGAGCAGACGAATGCCGGGTGGAAGCAAGGTCAGCTCTCCCGCCGCGTACACCGGGAATTCGGTTGGCGAAAATCCGGTTTGCGCAGCGACTGAAGGGATGCATAACCATCCATAAGCAAGCATCCCGAAAACGGGAACGAGCACTACGCCGGAGTGCCGGGAATCGAGCAAACGCAGGCGATCCGAGTAGGCAAGAAAGGTCTGGAGCTTGTGGCGCAGGCCGGGCTGCAGCTCGCGCGCTCGCCGCAGCGCATCCGTGATGGCCCCATTCGCGATCGGAAGCAGAGCCAGCGCGGCGACGGGCAGCCCGCGCGCCGAGCGTAGAGCGGTTGCGATCAGAATAGCGGCAAGCAGGAAGTGCCCGACTTTTTTCTGAGTGAGTGCTAGAACGGCTCCGACCGCCGAAATGCCGAGCATCAACAGTATCTGAAACGATCCCGCGACGTGGAAGTTGAAAGACTGGAACTCACCGACGCGATCCAGCAGCTCCGAATCGGCGAGGTATTGAATGAGATGTGCGTGCAGCCCGAGGCCGTATGGATTGAGGATGCTGCCAGCTAATCCCGCCAGGGCTGCGAAGCCGAACCACCGTGCAGTCTGCCATTCCAGCGTGGTATCCAGCCGCCATAACAGCGGACGCACCACATGGCCAAGAGCGTAGATGGCCGCGATCACGGGAACCAAGAAGAAGCTGGCGTGAAAGTTCGCCCAAATGGCGGTTCCGAGCGCGATCGCTACGCCGTGCTTGATAGTGAACTGGATTCGCGCCGTCTCAAACGCGACCAACAATACCAGCAGGAAAATCCAACTGAAAACATGCGGCCGCGCAAGCCAGTGGAGATTGGTGGTAGACAGCATGGGCGCGGCGAGCAGACACGCAAACAGGAAATTGCCCCCCGCCGCCCAGTTCAGCCGGAACCATAGCCACGTCACCCAAGCGATCGCCACCGTGAAAACCCAGACGACAGCGCGCAGTCCGGCGATCCGGTTAGCGGCTCCCATCACACAATCCGATCCCCATTCCCAGGCGAACCAGGGCTGTCCGGCCCGCGAGAACGAATACGGGTCGGCGCGAGGCAGACTGTGGCTGGTCAGAATGTTCTCCCCGGTCCGAATGTGCCATCCGGAATCGGAGTCGCGAAAGAGTTGCTGTGGGGCATTGAAAGCGATCAGACAATAAAACAGTGTTACGCCAGCGAGACAGAGAGCGAGATCTGGGACGAAGTACCGCGCCCAATGGCGTGCGGGTGCGGGAGCGCTGCCGAAGTCCAGCGGGCTATCGTCCCGGTCGTCAAAGGCGAATGCTCGCTCGATTTCCGGATGCCGCGTAACCGTTTTACTCTCTATTGACCGGCCGCGCCGATGCTGGCCAGGCCCTGGGTAATGCTCGAATACAGGCTGACCACCGCTCCGGAGAGTTGGTTCACCGTTGTGATGAGAGCCAGCCCGACCGCAGCCACAATCAGCGCGTACTCCACCAGATCCTGACCCTGCTCATCTTTAACGAAGCGAATAAATAATTGTTTCATGCAAGTGTCCTCTAAACCTTGAGTTTACTTCGATGCGGATTCTACCACCGAGGCCGGCTTACTGCTTGGTTTACCGTTCGTGACGAATACCTTTGTAACACGGCGCCAGAACGAATTGGGCGCCGGTTGTACTGGTGGTTTGCCGGCCAGCGCCGCCAGCAACTCCAGGTTTTGCAGCGCGGCCAGGTGGTTGCGCTGGTATCCAAGGGCGATTTCGAGCTCTTTACGCGCCTCCGGATAGCGCCGCTGCTGAATCAAGACGGTTGCCAGATTATTGTGGGCGGTGGCCGGGCCGCTTACCGATTGCCAGTGCAGTAGCGCCTCCTTGGGTTGACTATCGTCGGTCCAGTGAGCGAGCAGCGCCAAACCCAGATTATTATTGGCGAATTGCGAGCGCGGCTCGATGGCGAGCGCCGCCTCAAACTCCGGGACAGCCTCTTTAGCTCTGCCCTGAAGCAGGAGGTTGTATCCCAAATTGTTGTGCAGATAAGCGAGCTTGGGGCTGCCTGCGAGCGCTGTCCGATACGACTCTTCGGCCGCCACAAATTCGCCGGCATCATCGCGCAGAGTTCCGAGAAGAGATAGCAACTCTGGCGGCGGCGCTGAATTCCGGTGACAATAGCTTACGAGGGCGTCTCGGGCATCCTTGCCATGATCCTGGTCGCGGAGCGCCTTGGCCAACAGCATCGCAACGGTGGCATTTTCCCGAAAGCGCTCAACGGCCAGCCGGTAATGTTCGATCCATAGCTCCGGCGAGCCGGCCTGGCGATAACGCTCCGCCAGTTTGAGGCGGGCGTCCAGATCGTTGGGATCGCCGGCCAGGCGCTTGCGCAGATCGCGGATTTCGAGATCGCCGTCGCCCAGGTCGATTGCGTTTTTTACCTGGCGGGTGATCGTGGGGTTGACGGAGGGAACGGCGGCGAGATGATGGCGCGAGGCGCAGGCTGGGAGCATCATGCTTAAGACCCACACAGGCAGGAATGCCTGTGCTACGTTACGCATTGTATTTTTCGAGCTCCAGTTGATCGCCTACTTTCGTCCCGGTTGCCTCGGCCCGGCCGGCCTGCAGTTCCAGCACGGAATGCGCGCGCAAGCACGCCGCCATACGCCACCTGTTCATGTTCTTCGCGATCTTGAGCACTTTCCGCTTCTTATCTAAAAACAGCACATCGATCGGGAATTTCATCCCGATCGTATGGACCGCTTCGCAGGGAGCGATCCACAATCCCTCATCCGCGTCCAGCCCGCTATGGCGCAACAGGCCCGTGCGCCGCTCCTGGCTGGTAGCCGCCGCATGAGCGCGGGCGGCCAACAGAGTACCTTGGGTACGGTTCCAAACGCGCAAATTCGGCAAAGTCCGTTCAACCCCGCGGCGGCAGCCAGGTTGCGCCCGACATGCAACTTATGTTGTCCTGAAAGGGTTAAGACTACCGTATCTGAGGCGCCTTTGCAATTCTCCCGAATTTCAGCCGTGGGCTTGATGTGTGTGTTTGCGGCTTTTGGACAAACCACGAGCGCTACCTTCGGCTCGGTAATTTCGTTGGGCGGAACGCCGTCGGACATCGTGCTCGATGAGAGCCGCGGCAAGCTGTACCTGGTCAACTCGAATGCGAACCGCGTCGATGTGTACGACTATCTCAACCAGCAGAAGAACGGCTCCATCGCGGTGGGACAGCGCCCTCTGGCGGCAGCGATGTCGATGGACAATTCGTATCTGTACGTCACCAATAACACGAGTTCCACTGTCAGCGTGATCGATCTGAATCGTTCCAGTCTGATTCAGACGGTGACATTGCCGGCGAAGCCAGAGGGTGTTGAGGTGGGGGCCGACGGGCGGGCGCTGATCTCCACGGGGGGCAATGGAACCAGCAATCTGAATAACACGCTGCTGATCTTCGACCGTACGCAAACGGGAGGCTCGCAGGTAGTTCCAGTGCAGTTTCCACCTCCGCCGCCCACCCCCACCGGACTCCCGCCAGTGTTCGCGCGGCCGACCACCACCTTTCGTGGAAAACTGTTGCGCACCCCGGACGGCAATTTCATTATCGGCGTCAGCGTGGTCAACAACAGTACGCAAACCGTCGCTTATGTATACGAGGTGTCCTCGGGCACGCTGCTGCGCAGCCGTTTTGTGACGGGCCAATCCACCGCGCTCTCGGTGTCTCCCGACGGATCGCGATTCATGGCCGGCTTTACGCTCTACAATACTTCGTCGCTGAGTGTTATCGGGCAGGAAAACTCGGCGAACGCGCCATTTCCGCTAGGCGCCATCAACAACACCACAAACGTGGGCGGAAGCGTCTTCTCGCCGGACGGAACCACTCTATATGGCGCATTCAATGTCGCCCCGGTGGTTTTTCCCGCGGCACGCCCACAGGCTTCGACACTATTGGTTTCGAACCCGAATAATCTGGCGATCCGGCTGGGTATCAAACTTCCCGAGAGTATCGTTGCGAAAATGGTAACCACCTCCGACGGTGGGAATGCGTGGGGGCTTTCCGAATCGGGGTTGGTGTATCTGCCGCTTTCGACGTTGTTCGATCAGCCGATCCTGATGCCCCAAACCACGAACGTGTTTCTGGCTCACGACCAGTGCAATCCCGGCGTAGCCACGGCGGCTCTGAAGATCAATAACATCGGAAAAGGCAGGCTCACTTATAGCGTGCCCGACACGGGAACTGCTCTCGAAGCCCAAGCCCAAAGCGGACTGGCACCCTCCAACATCAATTTCACAATGGACCCGGGCCGCAGCAATGTGGCCCGGCAGCCGGGTACTAATTTGTACACGGGCAACGCGGGCGCGCCGGTACCGGTGAACGTTCGTTCCGTGGATGCCATCAACATTCCGAACACCATTCTGGTGTATATGAACTACCGCCCGGCGGATGAGCGCGGTGTCATCTATCCACTCCCGATCGGCACCACAGCGGCGGAGGGACTTCAGGATATCGTGTTGGATGAACCGCGCGGACGGCTGTATATCAGCAACTCCGGTTACAACCGGATCGAGGTGTTCGATCTGGCTAAACAGCGGTTCGGCGCTCCTATGGATGCGGGGCAACTTCCGCATCAGATGGCAATGGGGGCCGATGGCTTCCTGTACGTCGCGAACTTCGGCGGGGAATCGATCAACCAGATCGATCTGGATGCGCAAAAAGTGGTCGGCTCAGTCCAGTTTCCGCCCATTCCACGGGCCGGCGCGACGCCTCCGAGCCACGCTGTTGCACTTGCCGCGGGACTGTCGGGTTTGCAGTTCTTGATGGCCACCAGCAACGCGACGAATGCAACAACGGCATCGCAATGGGAAGTGATCGGCGGACAAGCGGTTCTGCGCCAGGCCGATTCGATCGCGGTGAACCCGAACAATACCGCGCAGAACCTTTTGCCAACACCCGTGCAGATGATCTCGACACCGGGTGGTGAAAACATTCTGACCATGAACGGTAGCGGTACCGTTTATCTGTACGATGGGTTGAGCGATCAGTACACGGCGTCGCGGCAGTTGTTCACGGCGCCTATAACAGGCTACTACGGCGTGCTTGGCGCGGCGCCGGGCGGGGCTTACTATATCGCCAACGGAGCGGTGCTCAGCTCAACCATCACGCAGAATCTGGTCGATCCGGGACTACGGAATGTATATGCCGTCGCGCCAATCGATCAGACCACGTTTGTTCGCCTTACGACTCCGCAGCGCACGGCCAATGGTGCCACGACGCGCGACGACCCGCGAACGCTGCTCGAGAAGTTCGACCTGCAATCGGGCGGTGCGGCATTAGTAGGTGCCACTGCCGAGAATCCTTACATACAAGTTTTTGGGACAACACGCGTCAATGTACCGCCTCGTCAGATGGTGGTCGATTCCAAGGGAAACGTCTATGCTTTGACGTTATCGGGGTTGACAGTGATCCCGTTGACTCCATCCAGCCAAGACACCAAACCGCAGATCGCGAGCGGCGCCCGAGCGATTGTGAATTCGAACGACGGCACGCCGAACGTGAAACCCGGCGGGTTTGTGACAATCAGCGGTACGAACCTGGCATCCAACTCTACGGCCGATCAGGCGCCCGTTCCAACAGTAATGGGAGGCTCGTGCGTGTTGTTTGACAACGTGGCCGCTCCGCTGCTGCAAACTGCAAACGGCCAGATCTCGGCCCAACTGCCGGCCACGGCCATGCCAGGGGTGAACGTCGTGCAGGTTCGGTCTCTGGCGACGGGGCAATCGAGCGATCCGGTCACACTCACAATTCAAAAACCGTAAGCGTGGCACAGACTTTCCAGTCTGTGTCGGTTTTGATTCTTTTCACAGCTCCTGACGACCGCAGCGCAGTAACGCATTAGCGGATCAGCCGGATTTTCAAAGCAGAGCGGTGGATCGTGCGGCCCTCCAGCTTTTTCCAGCGCCGGTCGGCGGTCACAACCTCCGAGCCATCCCAAGCAGCCGTCGTAAGGCACACGCAATCCCCCAGAGAGAGGCCCTCGGGTCTTGTCTCGGCAAGCAGACTGCCGCACGTTGCAGCCTGCTCAAAGCTGAACTCCTCGCGAACATCGAGTTGTAGATCGGCCAACGCCATGATTGCTATCCCTCTTGGAGCTCCGCATCTCATAAGTTTCCCAATTACCTCGGCGGTGTTCACAGAGTGTATCCACGATTTTGAGAGGACTGCGCGGACGTTCTCGTGACCGGGCTCATTTTGAAGTAAGGCCAGCACAGCGGATACATCCAGGGCGAACTTACCAGACGAGGTCATCGCCTCTTCGAGATGGTGGCGGAGGCGGCGTTTTCACGAGTTGCCTCCTGGCGGCGCTCTAACAGCAACTCCTCGGAAAGCATCCGGCCTTCAGGGATGTACTTCCGTAATTCCTGCTGAATCCGATCAAGAGCCTGTTCACGTGTTTCTATCCGCAAGCCAGTTTTATCGACTCGCAAGATAACCTCCGAACCCGCTCCGATCTTCAATTGCTTCCGGATTGAAGCGGGGATCAGTATTCGACCCGATTTCTCAACGGTTGCCGTAAGAGTGCTCATGTGACTAAGCATAACATATCTGCCGGTTTTTGGCAGAGACGGCAGATTGTCAAAACACGCCGTTACTTGACCTCCGCTTGAAGCCGGCCCTCCGCCAGACGCACCTGAATGCTCGATTGGGGCGGAGCCTCTTCTGGCGCCTTCACGATCTTGCCTTGTTCGTTCGTCACAATCGCATAGCCGCGATCCAGAATCTTCAGCGGGCTCAGTTGTGTCAGATGCGCTGTCAACGGGTTCAGCCGCCCGTTAGCTCTGGTCAGGAGCAGCTTAATTCTTTGCTCGGCGCCGGACTCCGCCGCTTCCAGCCGTCTTCGTGCGTGTGCAAACCGTAGCCGCAGGTCGAGTTTCTCCAGCCGCGCCGTGAGGCCGTCGAGCTTTCGCTTTTTGACAGCCATCTGTGACCGGCTTCGCTCACGGATCACGTACTCGAGCTCGTCTACCCGCTGCAGCGCGCGGCCGATCCTGCGGTGCAGCACTGTCATCGCGCGATCCACGCCGCGCTCATGTAATCTCCGGACGGCCATCGCAATTCCATACCGCATAGATTGCAGCAGTTTGTGATCGATCGTGCCGAGCTGCTCAAGCAACTCCTGTTGGGTGCAGACGACCAGCTCGGCCGCGGCGGAGGGTGTCGGCGCGCGCAAATCCGCCGCGAAATCGGCGATCGTGTAATCGGTCTCGTGCCCGATTGCCGAGATAACCGGAACCGGGCACGCCGCAATCGCGCGGGCCACGGCCTCTTCGTTGAAGGTCCAAAGATCTTCGAGCGAGCCACCACCGCGGGCCACGATCACGACATGCGCCCAGCCCGATCGGCCGAAATATTCGATGCCCCGGCACACTGTCTCGATCGCTCCGTCGCCTTGCACTAACGAGGGATACAAACGAATGTGCAGGCCCGGAAAACGCCGCGATAGAACATGCATCATGTCCTGAATCACGGCGCCCGTCGGCGAGCTCACGATGCCAATGCGGCGGGGCAGCTTGGGAATCGGCTTCTTCGCGGCGGTATCGAAAAGCCCCTCCGCGGTCAACTTCTTCTTGAGCTGCTCAAAGGCAAACTGCAATGCCCCGTGCCCCTGCAGCTCAATCAACTTCACCTGGAGCTGGTATTCGCCACGCGTCTCAAACACATCCAGGTGCCCGCGAGCGAGCACAGCGACTCCATCTTGCGGCTTGAATTTGAGATAGCGCAGGTCGGCCCGGAAGCACACACAACGCAGTTGTGCGTCGCGATCTTTGAGCGTGAAATAGCAATGCCCGCTCGACGCGATCTTGCAGCCCGAGATCTCGCCCGCCACCCAGATATCATCGAATTCCAGATCGAGTAGCGCTCGTATGCGGGCATTGAGTTCGGTGACGGTGTAGGTTTTGCGAACCGGTCCCCAGGTTAGCGCGAGTTGTTCCAATGATTTTAATGTACCGGAGACGTGGGGCAGGTGCTCGCCTTTTGGCGCCTGCCTCTATGCCGGCAGGATGCAGTAGCCTAGCAGGCCGCCTCGCGTCCAGGCGTGGGTCTCAGAGCTGGAGCGCTTTCAGACTGGGCCATTCATCGGCACCGCCACTCGTCTCTGATAGGATATCGATTTGAAGGTGCGCGACGTGATCCGGCTAATCGAACAAGACGGATGGCGGTATCATTCGACGCGTGGAAGCCACCGCCAATTCACGCATCCTGTGAAGCCGGGGCGTGTAACCGTACCGGGAAAACCGAGCGATGAGATGTATGCGGGAATGCTCGCCAGCATCTTCGCGCAGGCTAAAATGGAGAAACCCCGCTGATGCAATACGCCGTTGTAATCGAAAAATCCCCTGGCGGCAACTATGGCGCGTATGTGCCGGATCTGCCCGGTTGCGTCTCCACAGGCGAGACGCTTGAAGAAATGAAGCGTAATATCCAGGAAGCGATCGAGTTTCACCTGGACGGGATGCGCGAGGACGGCCTCCCCATTCCTGAGCCGACCACTCAGGTGGATTACGCAGACGTGGCTTGATCCGCTACTTCTTAAGCGCTGCGTTCAGCGAGCCCTGCCAGGTCGAGCGTCACGTAAAGCAAGCCGAGCGCCTTGATGGCATCTTCGTTCCGCACGGGATGCGCGAGCTCAGGCAAGCGGAAGCGGGCGGGTCCCAATTCACGCACACATCCTACGAAGCCGGGGCGCGTAACAATCGCAGGTAAACCCGGTGAAGACATGCACCCAAAAAGACTTGGCGACATATACCGACAAGCTCAAAAACATGAAGTACGCAATTGTAATTGAAAAGTTTCCGGAAACGAACTACAGCGCTTATGTGCCCGATTTACCAGAGTGCGTCGCCACGGCCGGTACACTCGAGGAAATTAAGCGGTTGATGCGCGAGGGCATCGAGTTTCACCTGGACGGGATGCGCGAGGACGGCTTCCCGATTCCCGAGCCAACCACTCAGGTGGATTACGCAGACGTGGCTTGAGCTGCTACTTCCTAAGCGCCGCGTTCAGCGAACCCTGCCGGTACCCTTCGAGGTCGAGCGTTACGTATAGGAAGCCGAGCGGTTTGAAAATGGCAGCGAAAGCCTGGGCCATTTCTGGCGTGAGCGCTTTCACAAGCTCGTCTTTTGCAACTTCGATCCGCACCAATTCGCCATGAAAGCGCACCCGGAATTGACGGAAGCCCAGCGCTTTAATCGCCTCCTCGCCTTGCTCGACAGTCTTGATGTTCTCCACCGTTACGGGTGTTCCGTACGGAATGCGGGAGCTCAGGCAAGCGGCCGCTGGCCGGTCCCACGTGGTAAGGGCTGCTATGCGTGACAGTTCCCGGATTTCCGCTTTGGTCAGGCCCGCTTCTACCAGCGGAGCATTCACCCGGTGCATCTTCGCTGCGTTCTGCCCAGGCCGGTAGTCGCCCAAATCATCAACGTTTACGCCGTAAACGATGTTAGTAAACCCGCGTTCCTTTGCGATCTCTTCGAGCCGCGTGAATAGCTCGTCTTTGCAATGGAAGCAGCGGTTGGCATCGTTCTTGACGTATTCCGGGTTGTCGAACTCCCTCGTTTCTATGAACTCGTGCCGGAAGCCGCACTCGTGCGCGAATGCAGCGGCATCGCGCTTGTGCGACTCCGGAATGGAGGGCGAATCGGCTGTGATCGCTACCGCATCCCGGCCCAGCGCCTGATGCGCCGCCCAGGCAAGATACGCGGAATCGGTTCCGCCAGAGTACGCTACGATGACGTGCCTCATTTGCGCAAGAATATTCAACAAATCCTGCTCTTTTTGCGCGAGAACGGAGTGATCGAGATCTTGCGCCGTACCCCCGATCGCGACCAGCGCTGCCATAAGTCAAGTATACCGGCTGCTATTTCACAGGCGCCGAGGTTGCCGCCGGAATGGCCACCGCTGGCTTGCGCAGCCATTCTCCGATCCAGTCCAGAAACGTGTCATACCACAACACCGTGTTCAGCGGCTTGAGGATCCAGTGGCCTTCATCGGGATAAACCAGGAGCTTAGATGGCACCTTCTGCATCTGCAAGGAGGTGTACAGTTGCAATCCCTGTGTGTATGGCACGCGAAAATCCAGCTCCCCGTGGATTACCAGCGTCGGCGTGTGAAAGTCGGTTACGTAGTAACTGGGCGACCATTTGGCATACTGCTCCGGATTTTCCCAAGGCATCCCATGGAACTCCCAAAGCGGAAACCATAGCTCCTCAGTGGCGCCGGCCATGCTGCGCAGATCGAACACGCCGGCATGTGAGACCAGGGCTTTGAAACGCTGGGTGTGTCCGAGCATCCAATCGACCATGTACCCGCCGTACGATCCGCCGGCCGCGGCCATTCGTTCCGCGTCAGTGTACGGTAATGCGGCGATATGATCGACCACGGCCATGATGTCATCGAATGGTTTGCCGCCCCAATCCTGATTGATGTCGTCGGTAAACTTCTGCCCGTAGCCCGTCGATCCTCGCGGATTCGGCATGACTACCACATAACCCGCCGACGCGAATATCTGCGGATTCCAGCGATAGCTCCAGCTCTGGCCCCAGGCGCCCTGCGGGCCACCGTGAATGAGAAAAAGCACCGGATATTTGTGCCCGCGCTCGAAGCCGGCGGGTTTCAGCACGAAGCTGTGCACCTTAGTTTTGTCGGGCGCGTTCACCCACATTTCTTCGAGTTTCCCCAGCGAATAGTCGGCCAGAAGCGAGTCGTTCAAGTGCGTCAATGCAACCGGCTCGCTGCCCGAGGAGTTGGTCCGATAGATCTCGACGGGTTGCGATCCGCTCTGCTCCGTGTAGATCATCGTCTTGCCGTCGGCCGTCAACTGGACATCGTCAATCGTGGTTGGCCCGCTCGCGATCAGGCGGGATGCGCCGCCTTGCGCCGGGCTCATATAGAGCACGTGACGGCCCCGATCTTCGATGGTGAAGAATAGCCGCGTCGAATCCGGCGACCATGTGAACCCGGCGACCGACCTGTCGAGCGTTTCAGTAACTGACGTCGTTTTTTGATTCGCAAAATCCAGCGTCAGAAGACGCCAGCGATCGCTTTCATAACCACCGCGCTCCTGGCTACGGTAGGCAATCCCCTTGCCGTCGGGCGAGTACTGAGGCGCATCGTCGGCGCCGGGGTTGTTCGTGATCCGCTTCGCTTCGCCGCCCGCAAGGGCCACCGTGTACAGATCCGTATTCGTACTCGTCGCAAGCACCGGATCGGAGTTCATCACGTAACAGAGCTGTGAAGAATCGGGCGAGATGGCGTAATCGTCCGCGCCTCCCAGCGAAAATGGTGGCACGTCATTAGCGCCGGGCGTGAGATCTTTGGCCGGGCCGCCTTCCGCGCTCACGACCAGAAGATGCGAGCGGCGCTTACTCTGCCAGGTGGTCCAGTGCCGGAAGAGCAGCGTCGTGTAAGTACGGGCTTTGACTTTGTTCTGCTTCTCTGCCTCAATCCGGTCGCGATTACAGTTGTCGTCGGGGCAGTCGGGAAAGACGTTGCTCGTAAACACCAGCTTCTTGCCATCGGGCGAGAAGAGTACGCCACCGGCTTCGGTCGAGACGCTGGTGATCTGCTTCGGCTGCGACCCATCCGCGTTCATGATCCACACCTGTGCCGAGCCTCCGCGATTTGAGATAAATGCGATCCGGAGTGAATCGGGTGACCAGCGCGGACGCTCGTTCTGCGTCCCTTGCGGGGTGACCGGCAGGGGGATCCCTCCGTCGAGCGGCATCACATAAATCTGCTTGGGCTTGGTATTCTGGTCGAGATCAACCGTCTGTACTGTGAACGCAAGCAGCTTGCCATCCGGCGAGATCCGCGGCTCACTGATACGCGCAATTTTGAGCATCGCCTGCACATCAAAGGGCTGCTTCTGCCCGTAAAGAGTGAACAAAAAGAGCACGAGAGCGCAGGCGGCCCGCAACATATACCAGCATTGTAGCCGACGTGGAACACGCTTTAGCGGGAGCGACGGGGGCCGTCACAAGTATCGGAAACTGAGTGGAGTGGGCGCTTCGCCCGCCGTTCGGCATTGCTTTGCCCTGGGCAGGCAAATTGCCTGCCCCACTCAGAGTCAACCACTTAGCGATGGGTTTTTGGAGAGCTTGTTCCCAAACTACCGGGTCACCGTCGTGGTCACTTTTAGTTTATCTTTCCGCTTGAACTACATACAGGCGAATCCGCAGTTCGCCGCGGCGTTCATGCGGCAGGGCCGCATGAACTAAGGTCACCTTATGAAAACTATTTTCCGTCCATCAAAACCGAACCGCCTCCGCCGGACGGCATTCTACACACAATGCCGTCCGCCAAAACGGTTCAGCACTCCCTGTTACAATCGATTTAAATGACCATTTCCCGGCGCGGTTTTTTACAATCCGCCGCTGTCGCTCCTCTGCTATTCCTTCCCGGCCGGGCCGCTACGCTTGGCAGCGGAGCGCACGTCTACGAATTTGAACCGGACTGGGGCCGATTGCCTCATGGAAAGCAGTACGGCTACACCCACGGCGTGGTGGTCGATTCGCAACAGCGCATCCTGATTCATAACCGCAGCAAAGACGCGATTGTGATTTTCGATCACGAAGGCAAGTTCGTCAAAAGCTGGGGTGAAGATTTCGAGCTGGGCGCCCACGGAATGCTCCTGAGCAAGGAGGGCAACACCGAGTACCTATATCTCGCCGATCCCGAGCGCCACCTGGTTTCGAAGACGACACTCGATGGGGAGCGCATTTGGGTGTTGCGTTATCCAAAGGAATCGGGCGTGTACGATTCCGAAGAAAAATACAAACCCACCAACGTGGCGGTGGCGCCGAATGGTGACATCTACATCGCCGACGGCTACGGCCTTAGCTGGATTCATCAGTACAATTCCAAGGCCGAGTACATTCGCTCGTGGGGTGGTAAAGGGAAAGAGGCCGGCAAGCTGGATTGCCCGCACGGCATCTGGCTCGACACGCGCGAATCCAAGCCTGTCATCACGGTTGCCGACCGCAGCAACGCCCGGCTGCAAATGTTTTCACTCAACGGCGAGCACCTGGCCTTTGTCAACGACGATCTACGGCGGCCCTGTCACTTCGATCAGGCGCATGGCGAGCTACTCATACCGGACCTGTACGGCCGAGTGACGATCTTCGACAAGAACAATAAGCTGATCACGCATTTGGGCGACAGTCCCGAGATCTGGAAGAGCAAAGGCTGGCCGAATATTCCGCATGAGATGCGTTTGACTGGCAAATTCGTCTCTCCACACGCCGCTTGCTGGGACGCCAAGGGAAATGTCTACGTCGTCGAGTGGATCTCGGACGGCCGCGTTACGAAACTTCGCCGGGTGTAATTGATTCATCACATGCAAATCGGAATTGACTTCGGAACGACGCGCACGGTTGTAGCTGCAGCAGATCGTGGCAATTATCCAATCCTTGCCTTTGAAGGGCCCGACGGCGGCCATTACGATTGGTTCCCTTCGATTGTGGCCGTTCGAGGCGAGGAGCGTCTCTATGGTTGGGATGCCTGGTCGCGGCAGCAGGATCCGGATTGGATCACGCTCCGTTCCATCAAGCGTGTCATGGAGGACGCTGGCCCTCACACCATCCTCCAAGTAGCGGACCAGGCCCTTCCGCTCATGCAGATTCTCTATGAGATGGCGGCCGCCATCAAGTCGGGTCTCACTGGGGACCAGTTTCAGGTAATGCTGGGCGTGCCTGCCAATGCCAACAGCAACCAGCGCTTTTTGACCACCGAGATGTTCCGCATGGCTGGCTTCGATGTGATGGGTCTGCTCAATGAGCCCTCGGCCGCGAGCATCGAGTTCGGTCACAAGAACCGCTCGGCCGGCCTCATCCTCGTTTACGATCTGGGCGGGGGCACCTTCGACGCATCGCTTGTCGAAATCGGCGAGCGCACCCATCGCGTGATCGCCTCCGAAGGTATTCCCACTCTGGGGGGCGATGATTTCGACCAGGCACTTGCCGAATTGGCGATGAACGGTGAGCGGCGCGACACATTATCTCAAGCTGAGTTGTTCCGGCTGAGTGAAGAATGCCGGTCGAAAAAAGAGGCGATCCACCCGAATACGCGCAAGATCGTGTTGGATCTCGACAATGTGCGCGAAGGGGCCGGGACGGCGTCCGTTGCGATCAGCGATTATTACGAGCGCTGCCGTCCTTTGCTCGACGAAACCGTAAGATTAGTGGAAGACTTGCTGGCCGCGCATGGGTCACCCGAGTTGGATGCCCTTTACGTTACCGGCGGCGGCGGCGAGTTGCCACTGGTGAGTCGCCTTCTAAAGGAAAGCTTCGGGCGGCGCGTCAAGCGTTCCGCGCATACCCGCTCTGCGACTGCCATCGGGCTCGCAATTCAGGCGGACTCGGAGGCAGGATACGTGCTGCGCGAGAAGTTCACGCGCTACTTCGGCGTATGGCGCGAAGGCGATGCCGGACGCCGGATCGTTTTCGATCCGCTGTTCGCGAAAGGCACTCCGCTGGCTGGACCGGGTGAACAGACACTTCAGATCCGCAGGCAGTACACGCCCGTTCACAACATCGGCGACTTCCGCTATCTGGAGTGCAGCCACTTGGATGAGCACGGGCAACCCTCGGGCGACGTGACGGTGTGGGATGAGATCCGGTTTCCGTTCGATCCAGACCTGCGCGATAGGAACGGCGCCGGCGTGCCCGTCGAGCACTCTTATTCGGCCATGTCGCAGCAAGTGGAAGAGCACTACACCTGTGACGCGAGCGGAACCGTTGGTGTCACGATCGCCAATCTTTCTGCCGGCTACCAGCGCGAATACCGGCTAGGCCGCTGGGCCGCCAAAGAAGCTACAATCACGCCCGGTAAGAGGAAGCGGCGGGTCCCCACATCGGCTGCTGCTCACCGAAAGGCAGCGCGATAATTTTCGGCAGCGTTACGTTCCGCGGATTTTGATAAGCCGGCACGCCGATGGTGATCTGCTCCTGCGGAATGCCGAGCTTCAGTGTGCCGTGCAAGCGGTCCCACAGAGTGAATCCGCTGGACCAGTTGGAATCGGTCTCCTCGCGCACGGTGGAGTGATGGATCCCATGCATGCGAGGCGTGACGATCCAACGCGTCAAGCGGGTCTCTATCTGACGAGAGAGCCGGATATTCGAATGATGAAACAGGATGAACGGCAACAACATCGTTTGCCAAACCGATAGCGATAGCGGGGTCACTCCGAGGATGGCCACCTGCGCAGCCCGCCAGGAGACCGATTGGGCCAGCTCGCCAAAGTGAAAGCGGATCGCAGTGGAAGCATCGAGATCCAGATCGACGTGATGCACGGCATGAAACCGCCATAGCCAGGGAATCCGATGCGTGGCAACATGCCACCAATACAGCGTGTAATCCATCAACAAGACCGCCGCCGCAACCTCCAACCATACGGGCAGCCGCGCCATCTGCAGCAAGCCCCAGCGCCGGCGCGCGACTAGCGCGCTCAATGGTCCGGCAAGCGGCTGCTCGGCAACGCGCAAAGTCACGGCGCCCAGCGCGGCAACGGCGAGATTGCGCGCGTTCCGGCGCAGCTTCGGCTCCACAGTCTTCCGTAGCGGGCGCCTGAATTCCATATACAGCAAAGCTCCGAATGTGGCGACGGTAATCAGGCCGGAAGCCCAGCCCGGCACCTGCTTCAACCTGCGATCCACGTTTCCATCGTATCGTTATGCTGTACTCAGAGCGTGGACGACCTTTTTCAACTCCTGCAGCGCAGCCGGGTTTACGATCTCGCGCAATCTTACTTCGTTGGAATGCCACACTACCCGACTCACCCGCCTTATCTATTCAGCCTGACGAAAAAACATGGTGACCTGGTGTTAAAAGGCGGCGTGAGTTCCGCTGCCGACGCGCTTAGCTTAGGCAGCCACGTCGGCACCCACATAGATGCGCTTTGCCATTTCTCTTTGCAAGGCAAGCTGCATGGAGGAGCGGATGTTAGCGCATTGCAGAGCTACAGCGGTGGAATCCAACATCTGTCGATCGATACAGTCCAGCCGATCGTTCGGCGCGGCGTGCTTTTGGACATTGCGCGCCTGAATAAGATGGATGCGCTACCGGCGGATTTCGCGATCACGCCCGATCACCTGGACGCCGCGGTACGAGATCAGGGGCTCACAGTGGCACGGGGCGACGTTGTCCTGCTGCGCACGGGCTGGGCGAAGTATTGGGACGACCCGGTGCAGTTCGTAGCCGGTGGTGAAGGCTCGCAAACGCGCGGCCCAGGCCCGGAGATCGCAGCGGCACAATGGCTCAGCAAGCGAGCCACCTTCGCGGCTGGATCGGATACGGTCTCGTTCGAAAAAGTTCCGTCGTCCATGCCTGTGCACGTACATCTTCTGGTCGAGAGTGGAATTCATATCATCGAGAATTTGAACCTGGAAGAACTCGCGAGCGATCGCGTCCATGAGTTCCTGTTCCTCGCGCTGCCGCTTAAAATCAGAGGAGGGACCGGGTCCCCGATCCGGCCGGTTGCATTGATCGCCCCATGATGACGCGAACGGGAACTCGGCTTCTGCCGATTGCCGCTTTTCTGGCCTCCCTGGCCGTGACCGCGCTCTTTGCAACCAGAGCCGTAGGCACAGGCCGGCGGACGCACTCCGGAGAAGAAGGGATTCGTCCGGGGATGAGCGTTCCCTACATCGGGATGCCTTTGCTGTTTGGCGTTACCGGTAGCCGCGTCCATCGGAGTTCCGTTGCCCATGAGCCTTTTGCTCATAGCCACCGGTTCGTTTTGCCGATCATGGCGAGATGAATGGCCCAGCCGTGATCGCGGTGGCTAGCTTGGGAGCGGTGCTAGGCGACCAGATCGGTTACGTGCTAGGGCGCTGGGATGCAACTGCCCGTTCAATGGTCTTTTCCTCAGCGGAGCGAGAGTCGATGACCACTCCGGTCGGAGCGACGACCTCGACAGGCTGGCGTGCTTGGCTCGCTCGCAGCGGTGGGCCGAAAGCCCTTTCTCACAAGCATCCACAAAAGACCCCACTGACTTATAGAAGCGAACATTCGCGAGAACTGGTACCAAGCGCCAGCAACCGCTCGGCCGCGTAAAGGCGAATACGCGAGCGATCATTCGAGCGCCATTAAGGGTGATTCGCTCTGACTCCTGAACAGTATAATCGTGAAACCCTTACCTTCATCAGGCCTGTCCCAAGAATCGAGCACTCCCTCCTCCGTAGATGAGGAACCAGTAGTGGCAATGAGCTGAAAGCCGGACTAGTTGCCGCGGCCTTTCCCTCTGATACATCACGCGATCCCGCCGGGACAAACTCAAACCTATTCTTACGCACGTGAACAAACACAATCCCGAAGCTCAGCTCTTTGAGATTGTGTTCATGTTCGAACCCCTGGTCAATTGTTACGAGGACGTCAAACTTCCTTTCGACCAAAGGCGGAACAACATTATCTTTCATCATGCCAGCTTAGGGCTTGTTAGGAAATAACATTTCCATATTGGAATGTTTTGCGCTACCTTGAAGGCAGTGGAGAGCATTGATGGAGTCAAGCAGCGCTTCGCAGCCATAGCGGCTCTGCTGGATGAGCGGT
>JBPCOQ010000093.1:0-12199 GCA_051000095.1 Bryobacteraceae bacterium
AGCAAAGTTGGTGAGATTTCCGCAGCCGTGACGCTATCCGTGCCTGTTGTTGAGCGCACAAACATCTCGTACGAGCGGTAGGCGGCCATTGCCTGGAATACCTGATTCCTCCCCTCTATGCACCTGACGTACGCCCACGGCACGATAGGCTGCTGCTCACCCTCGCGGGAGGAAGCCTCTAAGCCGACAAGTGCTCCGGGATCGGCGAATGGAAGTGGCCGCAGTATCGTACAATACGTGACGCTGAAGATGATAGTGGCACATGCGAAGCAGCAAGCATAACTTAACAGCACACTTGCAACAAAAGATCTGGATCGGCCTAGCCTTCGGATTGCAACCAGTGCTTGGTACAAGAAATCTGCAAGGTGCGACCTCCCGCAAGCGGCACCTTCTCTCCTCGCTCATCAGAGACTCACTGACACACGCCCGTACTGTCATCAAATACGCGGACACCGGGCGCGTGCCGCATTAAGAACCGGCTATAGTTTAATGGCAGGGCCGTCATTGTGCACAATAACACGTAGAACCCAATGGACTCCGGGCATGAGCCGAAATTAAGATTCCTGCATTCCGAAAGTATCTTGAACCGGCTAAAGGTGGATCGCTTCCGCAGCCTTTCTACCGAAGTGTTGAAATCTTCGCTCATACCCGGTCAACGGGACTCGCTGAAGGTTCGTCCGGATGGAACACTCCTCGATGGGCACCATCGGATTAGTGTTTTACTGGGAGCGTGGAGAGGACATCCATTTGGCTTCCAAGAGAGATAATGGAAAAGGACTTATGAGCCCCGATCTATTCTGGGTACCGGGCCCATGGCGTGGTCACTTGGTTGTCGCTACCCGGCCCAGGGGAGGGGACTGGCTGGCGGACGAGGCCAGTGGCTGGCGCAGGGCTGGTCTTGACATGCTCGTATCGTTGCTGGAGAAAGACGAAGCAGCCGATTTGGGCTTAGTTAACGAAAGTGAGGCCGCTGAGACGAACGGCATTCGCTTTATCGTATTCCCGATTCCGGACCGTGGAGTGCCCGCCTCACTATCCGCCGCTGTCTCGCTGATTGCAGGCATCGCAGACGCACTCGCAGAAGGTAAGAACGTTGCGGTGCATTGCCGCCAGGGTATTGGGCGTTCCGGCTTGATCGCGGCCGGAGTTCTGGTGGCTTCGGGCATCCCTGCCGAGCGAGCGATAGACACCGTTAGTTCGGTCCGCGGCCGGACCATACCGGAGACCCCTGACCAGCGTCTATGGCTTCAGCGGCTGCCTTTCGAGCAGCCAGTCGCATCGGGCTAACGTCACCCACAACGTCCGCTCCGCACGCACAGCACCAGCGCTCCTGCCGCCACCGCGCTCCCGATCAGATACAGAACCGCGCTCGCATACGTTCCCGTCTCATTGCTCAGCCAGCCAATGACGTACGGCCCCACGAAGCCTCCCGTGTTCCCAATGCAATTGATCGCGCCGATTACTGCCGCCGCGGAAGCGCCTGTCAAAAACGTCCCCGGCAATGCCCAAAAAGCGGGCAGCCGTCCGTTGACACCCATGGCCGCGATCGAAAACGCCACGATGCCCATTCCGATTCCCGCGTTCAGCCGCGTCAGCGCGAGGCCTGCCCCCGCCGCGAACAGCGGGATTGCTGTGTGCCAGCGGCGCTCCCGCGTCCGGTCCGAGCTCCAACCGATCAGCAGCATGGTGGGCCAAGCCAGCACGAATGGGATGGCGGTTATCAGCGTGGTTTCGAAGGGGCCGAATCCGGACAGCTTCTCCACCATCTTGGGAAGCCACAACGCCAATCCGTACTGTATATTCGCGCCGAAGAAGTAAGCCACTGTCAAAATCAGGACATCGCGATTGCGAAAGGCTTGCCAGATGCCGGATGGGCGCCCGGCCGCCTTGTCACTGCGCTCGCGTTCCAACTCGCCGGTGATCCAGTCGCGCTCCTCTTCGGGTAGCCACCGCGCGTCCTTCGGCCGATCCGTCAGATAAAACAAAGTCACGATACCCAAAATCACCGCGGGCAGTCCCTCCAGAATCAGCAGCCATCGCCAGCCGGAATATCCGAGCCAATGGATCTTCATCAATCCGGCTGAGATCGGCGAGCCCAAAATCTGCGACACCGGAATCGCCGACATGAACATCGCGATCGCCTTGGCGCGGTCCTCCTCCCGGTACCAGTGCGTGAGGTACACAATCACGCCCGGGAAGAAGCCCGCTTCCGCGACGCCGAGCAGGAAGCGCGCCCAATAGAACTGCGGAGCGGTGTGAACCAGGCCGGTGAGCGCCGCCATAAAACCCCACGTGATCATGATCCGCGCGATCCACTTACGGGCGCTCCACATCTCGACCAGAAGCGTTCCCGGGATCTCCAGCAACACGTATCCGATAAAGAAGATGCCAGAGCCGAACCCGAACACCTCGTTCGAGAACCCCAGCTCCTTCGTCATCTGCAACCCGGCGTAACCGGTGTTGACACGATCCAGAAAAGCGATGATGTACAAGACAAACAGGAATGGAATCAGCCGGCGCGTGATCCTGCGCCGTGCACGCTCGGAAACCGGGATTTCTCCCACCCAGTCTGGCCGGCTATGCCTTGCGAACCGCATCTTCCACCTGCCTTGCGAGCGCCGCATAATCGCTGCCTTGGAGCGTCAGCGGCGGGCCAAACACAATTCGCGCTTTCCCCGGCCGTGCCATCCTCCAGGTCCGGTGCAGCACTCGATCCAGGCCCACCAGCCGCACTGGAATCACCGGCAGGTCTAGCTTGGACGCAATCATTCCGACACCCGGCTGAAACGAAGCGATCTCCCCGGCATCGGTCATCTTCCCTTCCGGAAAGATCAGGATGCACCAGCCCCGATTCGCCATCTCGCCCATGTAACGAATGGTTTCGAGCGCCCCGGCCTCGTGCTGAGGGATCGGGAACGCGTTGAAAAAAAGCGCGGAAAGATAGTAGTTGAGGCTGTTCGTGAAACTACGCCCGTGAAAGTGCTCGTGAAAAAATTCTTTTCTCATGGCGGGAGCAACGCGATACCGCCAGCGCCGGGGAAGGGCGGCCAGGATTGCCGGAACGTCCATGTAGCTCTGGTGCGTTGACGCGAAAATAACGGGCGGCTGGATTCCTTTCAGGTTCGCCAATCCTTCCGCCCGGACCCTTGCAAATACCCGGGTCAGCGGCAGTAGAATGCCAGGCAGGATAATGCGGCGCGTCGCGCGTGCGATCCACCACCGGTTCCAGCGTGGAAACTCAATTGGCTCGTGAACTGGCGCTTGCGCAGACCCGGAATCGCTGACACCCAGCGCGACCATTCGTTCTACTTTCTCAAGTGATGTGAGCGATTCCAGTGGAGTATCGAGATCGATCGCCGAATGACGCTCGGGAGGCGGCACACCTTGCTCGATCTGATGCCGTTTCAGCTTGCCTGTGCCCTCGGTCCGCGGGAACTCAGGATAAGGCCAGATGGTGGCATTCCGAATCTTCTGATGATCCGCCAGCCGTGTATTCGCGCTTCGTACCACAGCGTCCTTATCCGCGCCAGGTTCCAGGATCAGTACCGCATGAACGCGATCCGACCCGATCACCGCTGAGTCTCGTACACCCGGAGTCTGGGTCAGCACCCGTTCCACATCCTCGGGAAACACATTCAGCCCTTCCGGCGTGACGATCATTTCCTTCTTACGCCCCAGAATCCGCAGCTCGCCATTGGCGTCTATCTCGCCCACGTCGCCCGTGTGGAACCAGCCATTCTCAAAAGCCTGCGCCGTAGCGGCGGGCGCATTGTAATAGCCGCTGGTCACGTTATCGCCGCGCACCAGAATTTCGCCATCTTCCGCGATCCGGACCTCCACTCCGGCGATCGGCTTTCCGACGCTTCCCTGGCGCGCGTGAAACGGGTGATTGAGCGTGACAATCGGCGCGGTCTCGGTAAGCCCGTATCCTTGAATCACCACGAACCCCAGCCGTGACCAGAACGACTCCAACTCGGGCGCAAGAGGCGCCGCGCCCACAATCAAGCTCCAGAACTTCCAGCCGAACAGGTTATGGACTTTGCGGTAGCGCCACCACCGGACTACCCAGTGCGGTTGCGACGAAGGGAGTTCGGCGAGCTCCGGGAAGCGCTGTAGCAGATAAGCCCGCAGAACCTCCAGAATCTTGGGAACGGAAACCAGCACCGAGATTCGCCGCGTTCGAATCTGCCGGATAATCTCACCGGGATTGTAGCCGCGCATGAATACCACGACTCCCGGCAGCATGGGCGGGATGAACGTGGCCATCGCCTGCCCGAACATGTGGCTGAGCGGCAGCAGATTTAAGAAGCGAATCGGAGCGAACGGCCGCGCGTACTTCCGATACTTGCGAACCTCGCCCTCCACCGGAACAATGTTCGCCAGAATGTTCGTATGCGTGATGATTACGCCCTTGGGGTCGGCAGTCGCGCCGGAAGTAAAGATGATTTCGGCAGTGTCGTTTGGAGTCGCGGTAATTGGCGGGGCGGGCGTAAAAACTTCATCGCCGGTAAAAATCGCCCGCGCATCGACTATTTCACGAACGCGTTGAACAAACTCCGGCGACGAACGGAAATCAATCGGAACGGCGACGACGCCGGCGATCAAGCAGCCCCAAAACGCGATCACCCATTCGGGCCGGTTCTCGCCATACAAAATCACCTTGTCATCATGGCGAATACCCGAAGACCCAAGACTCGCTGCGAAGCCATAGGCAAGCCCGGCTACCTCGTTGTATCGATAGCTCCGCGACCGGATCCCATCGTCATAAACCAGAAACTCATCCGCCAGCCCTTCAAAATCGCGAAAAAAATCGATCAGCGTCGAGCGAAGCATTCATCCGCGTTCATCTGTGTTCATCCGTGGCCAGAATTCCCACGCGCTCCAGCAACGCGTTCGGGTCCGGATCCCGTCCCATGAAACTGCGATAGAGCTCCGCCGGATCTTCGCTATCGCCCTTGGCCAGGATGTTCTGCCGGAAGCTCAACCCAATATCGCGGTTGAAAATGCCCACCTCACGGAACCGGGTGAACGCATCGGCGTCCAGAACCTCGGCCCATTTGTAGGAATAGTAGCCGGCCGCGTACGCCACCGGACTTGAGAACAGGTGCGTGAACCCCGCAATTAAAGCGTAATCGGGGGGCAATGGCGCGGGCGAGTACTGCTGAAGAATGTCGCGGGCGTAAGCGAGAACATCGCCATCCCGCGCGGGATCGTATTCGCGGTGCAGAGCCAGATCGACAAAGCCGAATCCAAGCTGCCGCATCTGCGCGTTCGCCGCGCGGAACCGGCGGGCCCGCCGCATCTTCTCGAAAAGTTCCTGCGGAATCGGCTCGCCTGTCTCGTAATGACAAGCGAACAGATCCAGAGCCGCCCTTTCCCAGCACCAGTTTTCCATGATTTGCGAAGGAAGCTCGACAAAGTCCCACGCCACGTTGGCTCCCGCCAAACCCCGCACCTCTACCCGGCTCAAGCAGTGGTGCAACAAATGCCCGAATTCGTGAAAGATGGTTTCCACCTCGCGATGCGTCAGCAAAGCGGGCTTGCCATCCACGGGCGGCGTAAGATTGCCGCAGATCAATCCGGCATGCGGCTCGTACCGGCTTCCGATATCGATGCCGGTGATGAACGCGTCCATCCACGCGCCGCCCCGCTTGTTCTCGCGTGGATACCAGTCCGCATAAAACGCGCCCAGCATCCCGGTGTCATCCTGGATCTCGTAATACTTGACGGCCGTGTCCCACACGGGCGCGCCGGACTTCTCCTCCACTCGAATTCCATACAGCTTCCCCACGATATCGAACATGCCATTAACCACGCGTTCGAGCGGAAAGTAGGGCCGCAACGCCTCCTCGTCAAAATCGTAAAGCGCGGCGCGCTGCTTCTCGGAGTAGTAAGCGACGTCCCAGGATTGCAGCTCCGGCAATTGAGCGAACGCGCGCAGCTCTTCGTTCTCCCGATGAAATCCCGCCTCGGTCTTCTGCTTCAGATCCAGCAGGAACTCCTGCGCGCGTTGGCCCGAATGCGCCATGCGGTCTTCCAGCACAAAATCCGAGAAGTCCCGGAAGCCCAGCAAGTGCGCCTTTTCGAGGCGGAGCCTCAGGACATCGGCCAGAATCTGCCGGTTGTCGTGCTGGCCGGAGGCGGCCCTCACTGAAAAAGCGTGATACACCTGCTGCCGGATCGACGCATCGTCCAGATAGGTCATCAATGGGACGTAGCTCGGCGCCTGCAAAGTAAATCGCCACTTACCTTCCGGCAGATCTTTCGAAGCGGCGCTGGCCCGGGCGGCCGCAACCGCCGTGGGCGGCAGCCCGGCAAGCTTGGATTCATCCTGAACGATCAGCTCAAATTCGTTGGTGGAGTCCAGAACATTTTCCGAGAACTTTGTTGTTAATTTCGCAAGCTCGACATCGATTTCCGACAGCCGGGTTTTACCGGCAGGATCGAGTTCCGCTCCGTGCCGGCGGAAGCTCTCGATGGTCTTCTTGAGAAACCGTTTCCGCGTTCCTTTCAGGAACTTTGCATCGTCGGTCGCGGCATAAGCCTGAATCGCGCGCCACAGGCCGGCATTCAGCGGCAGGCTGGAATAGAATGCGCTGACCTCCGGCTGGACGGCATTGTACGCGGCGCGCAGTTCCGGGGTCGTGACCACGCCTTCCAGATGCCGGACAATGCCCATGGCGTATTCGAGCGGCTCGGTCAACTGATCGAGCGCTAACATCGTGTTCTCGAAGGTCCGAGACGCCGGATCGGCGATCAACGCGTCCAAGCGAACCCGCGCATTTGTGAGAAGCTCGGCAACAGCCGGCTCAACGTGCGCCGCCTGGATCTCGTCGAACGGAATTCGGAATTCGAAATGGAGGAGCGGATTGTCCTGAATAGAATCTGACATGACCTGGATCATTCCATCCTAGCGGGTGTGTGGCTGTACTGTCCGCCTGGCGAACCCCCAAATCCGCTCTGTCATGCCGCGTCTTCGAATGTCACCACGATGCGCTTGCCGAGTGCGGCCAACGCGGCCTGAATCTTTTCGGGTTTAGTGTCGTGCTTGGGGTTCAACATTCGCCGAACAACGGTTTCGCTCACGCCGAGGCGCTTGGCAAGTTCAGTGTTGGGTATGCGGCGCTCGCGCATCGCGAGGTATAACGCCAGCTTGGGCGCAAGATAGAGTGGAACGCTGATGAGGTGCTGGTCCCGCTTAAGCTCCGACGGCGACGGAATCTCGTCGCCGCGCGCGATGCGGCCGGCAATTGCTTCGGCCAGACAGTCGGCTGCTTGCGCCAAACCATCCTCGATATCTTCTCCTCCGGTAAGCGCTTCGGGCAAATCCGGGAACCGGACGTGAAAACTCTTGCTGTAGTCTTCGGGTAAGAAAGTCGCGGGATAACTGGCAGTGAACATCAGAGGTCCTCCTTTCGAATCCCGAGCTGCTTGCATAGATCGGCCTGCAGACCGGGGAGGAACTCGCTCCCCTTCACTTCCCGATTGTCGAACAGTTTTGTTCGATTCTCAAGGGTGCCTTTGTTGCACTCCCGTTTACTGCACGCCGCTCTTCTGCCTGGCTGGCAGAAAATCATCTCCCGGCTTCCAGGTCGGTAGTTTCTCCTGGTTCGCTACGTTCATCCCGATCAACATGCCGAAAACGCGCCGCTTCTTCCATGCCCGCAAAATCCCAGTCTTCGCGGTATTCATCCGATGGCTGGTGATAGTGTTTCTCCAGGTATTCTTCCGCAATCTTTTCGCCGTAGCCGGCCGGCTTGCCGTACAACTGAGTGCCCAGCCCTATCGAGAACGCGGGAATTCCGGCGTGGGCAAACGAGAAATGGTCGGAACGATAGTAATGACCTCGCTCCGGGTGCGCATCCGGCTTAATCGCCACATTCAGCCGCCGGGCTGCCTCTTGCACGATGGGCCAAACCCGTAGTGCGTTCCGCGCCGGAACCTTCCACATCTTGGGTCCGGCGATCAGGACCTTTCCATTGGTGAGAAACGTCGCGTTCTGCCAAAACCGGGCCTCGAGCCTATCGCCGGTGGCGGTGAAGCTTTGAGTGGAAGGATCGTACAAACTCAGCGCTGGCCAACGCATGATGACCAGCACCAAAAGTCGTACCTCCGGCAATCAGCACCCTTGCCGTCGGCGAGTAAGGTTGCTGTGTGCCAGCTCCGGGCTGTTCTCATGCTGCCTGTCTCGGTAAACGTGCCGGTGGACGGGTCGTAAAGCTCCGCACTGGCGATAAAATCGGCGGCAATCCCACCTTCATGCCGTCATACCCTTGGAACCACCACCGTGCCACTGCCGCGATCTACATGGCGTGGCGTCCAATAACGAACGTACAAGCTGTTCCCCGGCATTCCCCCGTTTTGATCAATCACAGCCAGTGCGCCCTTAGGGGAGTTGGTCGATCTCGCCAGCAGTTAGATTCAGCGCTTTCGCTACCACGGGACCGTGCTGTTGCGCCCTCTCCCGGAGCTTAGCAGCCAACAGCACGAGCGTGTTGTGGATCTGCTTTGCCATTTCCGCCCGGATTTCGTCGTCAGTCATGAGTCTTTCTCTCCTTTTAGAATGCGTTTTTGAGTTCGAAGGCCCTATCCTCACGGCCTTGGAACCACCACCGTACCACTGCCGTGATCCTCTACACTGGCTTGGCGTCCAATAACGAACGTGTTGGTTGCGCCCGCGTCGACAAAGATGTCGGCGACTGACGACTGGAAACCATCCAGATCGTTCGAAATGAACGAGCTGTTCCCCGGCATTCCCCCGTTTTGATCAATCACTGCCAACGCAGCTCTGGCGCGTCCTCGAATCCTGTTGTTCAGCACCGAGTTGCTCTGAGCGAAGCCCTTGATTTCGATTGCTGCGCTATTAGGGCCGAACGCGGTGCCCTCCGGCGACGACATGATGACATCGTTGTCCACGACGATGGCGCTCGCCTCGGGCTTCAACGGCGATGGCTGGCCAAACACATTGATGCCTACGGATGCCTGGTCCGTCCAACCGCAATCTATCGAATTATGCGCAATTAGATACGAACCGGAACCCGCCACGCGAATCGGCATCCGCCGCCCCAAACGTCACGGCGCCCGTCACAATCACGTTCCGCTCCGCATGAGCCCGGCCGCCGATGTAACGAAAATTGACCGCAGGCTCAGTGAGGTTCCTGATATTGTTCCCGGAAACATAGACTTCCACCTCCTTGTCCGGGGACCTCCCGACGCCGAACATGACAACGCCCAAAGTCTGGGTGCCAGGCATCCCGCGCACGTCGATGTCGTTGTCGAGGATTGCCAGCGTTCCAGAGAAATTCTCAGGTTTTCCCGGGAAGGTTGCGTTAGGCGGGTGCGGGTCGGCGCCGGCAAAAATGGCAGCGGAGACGGGGTTGGCCTGCCCCCCTTCCATCCCAAATTCTGCAGTTGGCTCTATGCTCTCCACTCGGCAGCCGGTGACCATCAGGCCGCCGACCGCATATACCCAGATCGCGCCCGCCCTCGGGCGAACGAAGTGTAATCCTTGAATCGTGACGTGCGCGTCCACGGCGTCGACGAGGAATGGCCATTCCCCGCCCTCGATGGTTGACATGTCGCCGTTCTCATCGCGGCCGCCTGAGATCACGACGTTCTTTGATACCGTGACCATCCGGCTGTAAATCGCCCCGGCGGGTGCGGTCGGAGGCCTGTCGAAAGAGAAATGCCCCCTCAAGACGACACGGCCGCCTCGATCGACGGCCGCTTGAACCGCCGGAACGTCCAGATTAGGGTCGCCCGTGCCGGCCACTACAACGGGGTGTGCCGCTAGGATCCCGGCAAACGCGGCGACGAAGCCGATCAGCGCAATCAATCCTTGTTTTAGGTTTTTCATGTCAGCGAGCACCAGATTGATCTATTGACCTTCGCAGGTCACGCGGCTATTCCAGTCCACGAAGGCGCCGTGTGGGTTGTTCCGCCAAGCCCAGACGTGCAACTCGAAGTGTGCGGGCAGGCCGTACCGGTTCGGGCTGCTAACGTATTGGAAGGTCTGGCCCTCGAGCACCGGCGGGCTGCTGTGATGCGCAGCCAGGTTTCGGCGATCACGACGAACTCAACGCCCACCAGTTGCAAACCGCCTTGGGACGGCTCATATATCAGCGCTTCCGGCTTTGAGGCATCGATCTCCCCGTCGGCCACCAGATCGCCGTTCACATAGTGCTGACCCATCGCCCCGTGATCCGGCCCGCTGACGCAGCCCAGGAACGGCTGGTAGCCGGCCGATACCTTCGTCGACTTCGAACACGGCGTTAGAAATGCCGTTGCCCGGCTTCGCGCTGTTTTAGGCGACAACGCCGAGAGGCCGCGTTTCGTAGAAACTCTCCCGCGCCGGTGATACCGCTTTATCGGGGTCGTGGCCGCTACCGCTGCGCAGCCGGTCCCGGTCACGCAAGCCGGCCAGCCCGCACCACGTAGAAATCATTGGCGGATTGCGCTGGGTGCTTTTATTTGCCTTGTGGTCCTGTCGGGAACGGTCACTTGGATTTACAATCGTTTTCGCGGGAATCCTGCCGGTGTTGAGATTAAGTCCCTCGCGGTCTTGCCGCTGGAGAATCTGTCTGGCGACCCGGCACAGGACTATTTCGCCGCTGGGGTCACGGATGAGTTGATCACTACGTTGGCAAAAATCAATTCTGTGAAAGTGATTTCCCGGACGTCCGTAATGCAGTACAAGGGCGTGCATACCAAGCCCCTGCCGCAGATTGCCCGCGAGCTTGGCGTCGATGCCGTGGTGGAGGGAACCCTGGCGCGCTCCGGAGATCGGGTACGGGTCACTGCGCAACTCATCGAAGCAACCACGGATCGGCATATCTGGGCCGATCACTACGAGCGCAATTCGCGGGATATTCTGCTCCTGGAAAATGAGATTGCCAGGGCGATCGCGGAGCAACTGCGAGGCAAGCTCAATCCTCAGGAAGAGCGCCGTTTCAGCGGCAATCCGATTGACCCGGCCGCCCACGAAGCCTATCTGCAAGGCCGATACCTGTGGAATCGGCGCACCCCGCCGGCGCTGAAGGAGGCAATTCGATACTTCACTCAGGCAATCGAAAAGGAACCCCGGTACGCCGAAGCGTATGCCGGGCGTGCCCAAGCGTACATCGTGCTCGGTAGTGGGGCGATGGAGGCGATCCCTCCTGAAGAGGCTCTGTCAAAAGCGAGGCCTGATGCGGAGAAGGCCGTGCAGTTGGATGAAACCAGTGCCGAGGCCCACGCCGCGCTTGCAGCGATCCGGTTCATCTACGAATGGGATTCGCGGGGCGCGGAGACAGAATCCCGGCACGCCATCGAGTTGAGCCCCAGTAACGCAACCGCGCGGCAGCAGTATGGGCAGGCTCTGTGTAACCTGGGACGTTTCGAGGAATGCCTTGCCGAAACCGCTCGCGCGCATTCGCTCGATCCCGCCTACTTGACCGTTGCGGTGGACATGGGAACGCGACTCTATGAAGCGCGGCGGTATGCCGAGGCCATCGCACCGATACAGAAGGTGCTCGAATTCAATCCGGATTTCGCGGTTGGTCATCGCTGTCTTAGTCAGGTTTACGAAGCGAATGGGATGTATGTAGAGGCCTTGGCAGAATTGCGCAAGGCGGTCGAGTTGTCCGGGGACGCCCCTATGTACGTTGCCGCCTTAGGCCATGCGTACGCGATTTCCGGCCATCGAGCGGAGGCGCGCCAGGCGCTCCAGAAGCTTGACGATCTCGCCAAGCGGCGCTACGTCTCAAATTTCCCGCGGGCTCTGATCTATGCCGGGCTCGGCGAAAACGACCGGGCGCTGGAATTGCTGGAACGGGCGTTTCAGGAGCGCTCCTCGGGGATGGTGAAACTCAAGGTCGATCCCCGGCTCGATCCATTGCGTGGGGACGCGCGTTTTACTGATCTGGTGCGCCGGGTGGGCCTAACGCCATAGGCCGGACACCGAGTGACACATGCTGCGCTTTGGGCTTTGGTTGTGAACACCGCAGCAGCGCACCCAATTCGCTGCGCGTTCAGATCGAGTTTTTTGCTGCATCACGCGTTAGGCCGATTAGGCGAGCGACGGCTGTCTTGGTGAGCTTAGGGCTTGTTAGGAAATAACATTTCCATATTGGAATGTTTTGCGCTACCTTGAAGGCAGTGGAGAGCATTGATGGAGTCAAGCAGCGCTTCGCAGCCATAGCGGCTCTGCTGGATGAGCGGT